>JAQYWO010000137.1 GCA_029379215.1 Rhizonema sp. PD37 | reverse complement strand
ACTGAGGAGTATTTAGTAATATTCTGTACAAAAGACAACTTGTTTATTGATTTTTTTCTAGAAAAACAAAAATGGTTTGTGTTGCTTGAAACGCTTGTTATACGGTTTACATTTTTTATTTTTTTTACAAACATATAATAATGTAATAAATTCATAACATACGCTGAAATCCAAATACTAAAAAGTAAGCTGTATCATATACAGTCCGTTTCTGCATGTATTTTTAACTGAGCAACCACCGAAATGTAATCAAATTATAGTTAGACAAAACCCCTATTTTATAATGGGGGTCATAATTTTGAGTGAAATTTTATAGGTAAGTTGAGCCTAATACAAATATCTGTATTAAGGAGGAAAAAACTTGTGCATCAATCACTTTTAGGGTTAATAGAATTTCAGTATTTGCTGAAGTTGTGGAATCAAACTCAAGCTGATTATCTAGCAAATAAATGCATTCATCAGTTACTAGAATTGCAGGTAGAACGCATCCCAGACAAGATCGCCATTATTTTTGAGGAACAACAGATTACTTACCAAGAACTCAACCGCCGAGCTAATCAACTAGCTCACTACTTGCAAAGCTTACAGGTAGGGCCCGATGTGTTAGTGGGAATTTGCATGAAGCGATCGCTATTAATGGTGATTGGAATGCTGGGAATTTTGAAAGCAGGTGGAGCTTATGTGCCCCTCGATCCCAGCTACCCTAAAGAGCGCTTAGCTCTGATGATAGAAGATTCTCAGTTGCCAGTGCTTCTGATTGAACACGACCAGCTTGATCTTTTGCCATATGATAGTGCCCGTGTAGTGTGTTGTGATACAGATTGGGAGACAATTGCCAAGGCAAGTGAGGATAACCCAGACAGTGGAGTCACACCAGACAACTTGGCTTACACCATCTACACATCCGGCTCTACGGGTCGGCCTAAAGGAGTACAAATTATTCATCGAGCGGTTGTCAATTTTCTCATTTCCATGAGCCAAGCACCTGGACTCAATGAACAAGATGTCTTGCTTGCTATTACTACTATCTCCTTCGACATTGCTGCCCTAGAACTCTACTTACCGTTATACATGGGAGCGATCATCGTGTTGGTAACGCGGTTCGTCGCAATAGAACCATCTGTGTTGCTCCAAACCCTGGCTCAAAAGCGTGTAACCGTTATGCAAGCAACACCCGCTACTTGGCGAATGCTTTTAGCCGCAGGCTGGCAAGGCAATAAACATCTCAAAATTCTCTGTGGTGGAGAAGCAACGCATCGAGATATGGCGAACCAACTGCTTACAAAGAGTGCCTCTGTTTGGAATATGTACGGTCCCACAGAGACTACTATTTGGTCAGCAGTTCATCGAGTGGAGCCTGGAGAGACCTCTGTCCCTATTGGTAAACCGATTGCGAATACCCAAATCTATCTAGTAGATCCCGATCAACTCCTGGAGAATAACCTAATTAAACTAGTCCCCGTGGGAGAGTCGGGAGAGTTACTTATAGGAGGAGTTGGTCTGGCACGAGGCTACCTCAACCGACCAGAACTGACAGATGAAAAATTTATTCCTAATCCTTTTAGCAACGAACTTGGATCTCGTCTTTACAGAACTGGAGACTTGGCACGTTACCTGCCAGATGGCAACATCGAATTTATCGGGCGGGTTGACTATCAGGTGAAGCTGCGGGGCTTCCGATTTGAACTAGGAGACATTGAGACAGCCCTTTGCCAACACCCTAGTATTAAGGAGGCGGTAGTAATTACCCGAGAAGAAAATAGTGACAAACGCTTAGTTGCCTACATCGTTCCCACATCTAGGTCGCAACAAATTCCGCAGCTACGAAATTTTATCAAGGAGAAGTTACCTGAATTCATGGTTCCTACCACTTTTGTGGTCATGGAAGCCTTACCTCTTACACTTAATAACAAGATAGATCGTCGAGCGCTACCAGCACCTAACCAAGCTAGACCTGATTTAGAAACATTGTTTGTTGCTCCCCAAACACCACACGAAGAACAGTTAGCCCATATGTGGTCACAGCTTTTGGGCATTGAGCAAGTAGGTGTTCATGACAGCTTTTTTGAACTGGGGGGAAATTCTCTCCTTGCCACCCAGATGCTATCCCAGGTACGAGAAAAGTTCCAGTTAGAAATGCCTTTGCTTGCGCTATTTCAAGCTCCCACAGTTGCTGGACTGGCGACGGCTATAGCGGTTGCTCAGAATTCCGGCTCTAAGTTAAAGCTGGATAGCATAAAATTCACAGATTTACAAGCGGATGCTATCTTGGAACCCACTATCGTACCCGAAGCTCTCTTTACTGACGAGGTAACAGAACCACAGCAAATTTTATTGACAGGAGCGTCGGGTTTTCTGGGCGCTTTTTTAATGCACGAACTCTTACAGCAAACCCAAGCCATTATTTATTGTTTAGTTCGTGCCTCGAACCTTGAGCAAGCTAGGCAAAAGCTTCGCAGCAATCTGAAACGCTATTTACTTCCGGATGAAAAGCTAGATACTCAGATTATTCCAGTGCTAGGAGATTTGTCCCAGCCTTTGTTGGGTCTTTCTGAGCAGCAGTTTCGTGAGTTAGCTGTTGAGATCGATCTCATCTATCACAATGGAGCGTTCGTTAATTTAATTTATCCTTACACTGCTATGCGGGCAGTGAATGTGCTTGGAACCAAGGAGATTCTAAAATTAGCCAGCCTAATTAAAGTTAAACCAGTTCATTTCATTTCTACCCTTGATGTGTTTCAATCCCGTCGCTATGCGCAGATGGAGGTGATTTTAGAAAAAGATCACATTGTTGAGCCTGAAGCACTCTCTGATGGATATGCCCAGAGTAAATGGGTAGCTGAAAAGTTGGTGATGGCAGCTCATTCTAGAGGTATTCCGGCTTGTATCTACAGACCAGGCACGATTATCGGACATAGCAAAACCGGAGCTTCTCAAACCGATGACCTAGTAGCTAGACTCATCAAAGGTCTAATTCAACTGGGCAGTGCACCCGAATTGGACTTGAAGATGAGCCTCACTCCTGTGGATTATGTCAGTAAAGCAATTATCCATTTGTCGCGACAGCCAACATTGTGGGGCAAAGCTTTTCACCTAGTTAGCCCTGATGCCTTGCGCTTCTGCCAGTTTGTGAATGAAATCAGAACACTTGGCTACTCTATTCAGTGGACTGACTACTCGCTGTGGCAAGCACAGCTGCTCAACGGTGCTGCCAAGCAAGAAAATGCTCTGAGTCCCCTATTGTTTCTGTTTGCAGAATGGGGATCTAGAAATCAACCAAGCTATTTAGAGACAGCTGCTTTGATGTCCCAGGCATTTGACTGCCAAAATACTTTAGCTGGATTAGGTGATAGCGTTGTCTGCTCAACAGTGAATGCCCAATTGCTCCGTGTCTACTTTTCTTACTTACTCAAATGACGAATCACACTACGTTATAAAATCAGCACGTATCTTGACATACTCCCCGGCGTAAACGCACGGGGATTCTTAACACATCAATTCAACTTGCTACTCTTGGTAGTCTTAGGGTCGATCCGTGTTCGTTTAGAGTCGTGGCAATGCCCTATCCCGACTTTGTTTATATTTTTTGCTGCATTCTCGTCTCTGTCTTGCTCAGTTCCGCAGTTTAGACACTGAACAGAACGGATTGACAAATCAAGCTTGCCCCATTTAAAACCGCAATCAAAGCAAACTTGGCTAGTTGGTTCCCACCGACTAATAACTCGAAATATTCTACCCAGTTTCTCAGATTTTGCTTCACAAAGCGTCCTGAATTCTCGCCAACCTTGTAGACTGATAGCTCGTGCTAGTTTACGGTTCTTAACCATTCCTGACACATTCAAATCTTCCAAAATAATTGTTTGGTTCTGACTAACCACTTTGGTAGATAATTTGTGTAGAAAGTCTTTCCGAGTGTCTGCAATTCGGTTATGCAACTTAGCAATTTGAATCCGAGTCTTGTTTCGACGCTTTGAGTCTTTTTGCTGTCGCGCCAATTTGCGCTGTTTACGACGTATTTTCTTGTCTAGCTTTGAGTAATTAGGACTATGCGCTTTTTCGCCATTGCTCATCATTGCAAAAGTTTTAATCCCTAAATCAATACCGACACTTTGGTTCTTCGCATCAATATGAATTAGTTCTACCTCTACTACAAAACTGAGAAAATAGCGGTTTGCACAATCTTTAATTACAGTTACTGAGCTAGGCGCAAAGCTCGCCGGGTGGAAACTCGCCGGGGGGATACTCTGAACGGCAGATTTCCGGAGTACTCCATCCGGCAGACTTTGCGCTGATGGTAAATCTCTAGACCAAATAGGCTTAATATTACCAATCTTGGTTAGGTATATTTCATTTCCTTTGATTGAAAATCCACCAATTCTAAATCTTGCTGTTTGCTGGTTTGTACGTTTTTTAAATTGAAAAATCGTTTCGTGAAGTAGCCGAAAAAATGGATTTTCAGGTGCTTGAATTCAATGGTGAAGAAAATCATGTTCACGTACTAATTGAATACCCTCCCAAACTATCTATTTCTCAAATAGTGAATGCCCTAAAAGGTGTATCGAGTCGTCGCTATGGGCAATCAGGATACAAAAAGCCACATATTGAAGCAAAGTCTGCCTGTGAGAGTACTCTCACAGGCAGACTTTGCGCGTTGTGGAGTCCTAGCTATTTTGCTATTTCCGTGGGAGGTGCGCCGTTAGAAATTTTAAAAGAGTATATTAAGAATCAAGTAAAGCCGTCCTAGAAGGACGGGGCTTGTATCCCATTATTTTCCGGTCAAAGTTCATTTTTCAGATAATAAATAGTTATATGAAAACTTCAACAGTCCTGAAAAATTTATCAAGGGTGACTACAGTAGGAGGATTTATTGCCCTGGCAGTAATAGGTAAAGTACAAGCTGCCACAGTAACACCAACACTGGCACCGTCTTTCTCAAATTTTTACTCTTTAACAGATCTGGGGTCAGTGCAAGAAATTAGGAACAGCCTATGGTGGATTAACATTTCAGCCTGGAGACTCCAATACCCTATTGATTGGTGGCTTAGCAGATACCTCAGACGCAGGAATTTACTCGCTCAAAGTTAACCGCAGTAGTGATAATCATATAGTTGGTTTTGGTGCCTCGTCCCTATTAGCACAAGCCCCCGGACTAGGTCAAGGCGGCATTGATGCCGGTTTAGCTTACAGCCCTAAAGGAGATGTATTATTCTATACTTCTTATGATGACAATAGTATTGGTCAAATTAAGCGAAGTAGCAGTGTTCCTGATAAACAAATTGATTTAAACTCTCTTGGGATTGCTTCTTCCACAGGTGCATTAGCCTTTGTCCACCAAGGGTTTGCAGGAGCTGGTCGGCTGAAAGTTACGTCTTATACAGAGAATGTGTTTTATGACACAACTATCACTCCAGATGGTTCTGGTACGTATAATATTTCTGCGCCTTCTCGAAGTATTAAACTTGATGGTGGACTTGATGGCTTTGTCTATGTAAAGGCTGGAAAACCTGGCTTTTCTAAAGATAGCCTGTTAATCTCAGAATACGATAACACTAGCGTTGCTGCTTATACGCTTGACGGAAATGGCGATCCGATTCCCGATACCCGTCAGGATTTTATCAATGAACTTGGTTTTCACACGCCAACTTCTTTGACTGGAGTTGCAGGAGCAACTCTTGATCCGCTAACTGGGGACTTTATCTTCTCTGCATTTTTTGAAGACTCCCCTTCAGAAAGTAGGATCTTTGCAGTTAGAAGCTTGACGCAACCAACTTCAGTCCCAGAACCGGGCGTTGCTGTAGCTAGTCTCGCCGTCCTGAGTTTTATATCAGTCGCCAAAGCCGTTAGGAAAAGTCGGGTATAGTTGCCTCAGAGCACGTACCGCCGCGAATTGATTATTGTCCTCTGCTTTGTGCCCGGTGCCAGTTTTTCTCCTGAAAAAATAAAGTCTAGAACTGACGTTGCCTAACATAAGAAAACACTACCAACTGTAGTCAACCAGGATCTGCATGTGCATTTAATTTGGGCATTATTGAATGCACAATCTTTGTCAAAGTCCTATTGATTTTACTTACGTACAAACGTTTTCAGAATCAACTGTTAGCCGTTGCTCACAATTACCTCAGAGTTTTCTCATAATATTATGTTTTGCATTAGATCAGTATAAATAATGCAAAAATGATCCGTAAGCCTAAAAATTTTGTCTCTTACAAGAATGTCCCCGAAAGCTACCTAAAGAGGAGGCAATTACAAGGAAGTGCTAATCCGTTCCTTTTATGGGGCTTAGGCGTCGGCGCAGTCATCTCCGGAGATTTCTATGGTTGGAACTATGGTTTAGCTGCCGGTGGTTTCTGGGGTTTGACCATTGCGACCTTCCTGATGGCGATCATGTACGTATGCATGGTCTACACTCTCGCTGAACTTTCAGCAGCACTACCCCATGCAGGTGGATTGTATTCCTTTACTCGCAACGCCTTTGGTCCTTTTTGGGGATTTATTTGCGGTGTAGCAGTCACTATTGAGTATGTACTGGCAACTGCTGCCCTAGTCTTTAGTATGAGCAACTACATCAAACCCTTGATTCCTGGGATGCCAAGCTACCTTGTCTGGCTATTTCTCTACACTCTTTTCGTGGGGATTTGTATGCATAGTCTGGAACTGACTTTGAATATAAGTCTTTTCCTCACACTGGTAGCGATCATGATGTTAGGCATATTCTATATGGGTATGTCAGCATCGGGTGTTTTTCATACAGAACTGCTCTTCAACATTCCTGCTGAAGCTGGGCAATCGGCGTTCTTCCTACCTAAAGGCTTACATGGTGTTTTTGCAGCAATACCTTATGCTATCTGGTTTTACCTAGCGATCGAGATGCTTCCTCTCTCCTGCGAAGAAACCAAAGATGTTCCGAGGAACATGCCATCAGCACTCATCTCAGGTATAGTCACCCTAATTATCCTTTCTGTTTTTACCTTAGTACTCAATTCTGGAGTAGGTGGTGGTGCTGCGGCAATTGGTAAATCAGATATACCGCTAGCAGAAGGGTTGGAGGCTTACTTCGGTAAGGGTTCGACTAGTGAATTTATCACTGCCCTGGTGCTAACTCTTGGCTTAGGAGCTAGCTTACCTACCCAGATATACGGTTATGGGCGTATCATCTTCTCTTTGTCCCGTGCTGGCTATATACCACGTCAGATTTCTATAACTAGTAAAAACCATATGCCTTCCAGGGCATTAATTATTGGTACAATTCTCGGATTGATTTGTGTTGTGTTGATTGCCTTTAAGACAGGTTCTGGAGTCGATGCAGTTATTTTGAACATGTCGGTTTTTGGGGCAGTGATCTCCTATATTCTTGTTATGCTCAGTTACATTAAGCTCAAGCTCAGTAGTCCTGAGCTATCAAGATCTTACAAAAGCCCATTGGGCATTCAGGGGGCAGCTGTTGGGAGTGCTCTAGCAATTTTTGCCCTAATTGCTTGTTTATTTGTGCCTCAATACCAACCTGGTATGTGTGGGGTGGGAATTGTCCTGCTCATAGCAACTTTTTATTACTTCTTCTTTCGCAAGAATCGATTAGTTGCTCAGGCACCTGAAGAAGCGGCAGCGCTAACGAAGATAAGATGATCTACTTTTGACCCTCTACCACTATCAAGTTTTAAGGCCTAAGAGTAGCGATTGGCACATTTTGCCGTCATGCACAGTCTGAAATCCTTGCTGAAAAAGAGCTACAGAAATAAAACGGCTCTTTTTCAGCAAAAATGGAGAAAAAGCTTGTTTAGGCTGTATCAGTAAAAATATCAGCTATTTGGTAGATAGATAATAAACTCTGGCACCAAACACATCACACAACTAGCACGCTTGTCAAGGAATTGACATTCCAATGGACAGGTTCAATATATAAGGGACCCTACCTATTGTATGCGAACGCCTTGACAAACCAATACGGTTCATTTATATGAAAACTGTTGTAAACAAGATCGCTACAATTATAAATTCGCTTTAAAAAGTTTTTAAAGCTTTCATGAAAGAAAATATTGATAATTTTTCAATACTATGATAGAAATGCCGATGTAAGCATTCAGCCAATAGCTTACATGACTTGTGAGATTTATATTTGAGGATAGGGTTTACACATTAGAGTTCTGGCGCTGACCGCTAAACTTTGATAGCTGAATGCTTCATGGTGATGATATTATAACTATAGGTGAACAACGTGCATACAACCGAGCTGGGCATGAGTATTAACGTGAATGACGTTAGCCATGAAGTTTATGAGTTAATATCTAATTTATATCCTCTTTGCCGCAGTATAACTGGCGATGGTATCCGGAAAACACTGCATATTCTGCAACAGTATATTCCTTTAACCATGCATGAGGTTCCAACTGGAACGCAAGTATTTGATTGGACTGTTCCTAGAGAATGGAATATCAGAGATGCTTATATTAAAAATTCCGCAGGTGACAAGATTGTAGATTTTCATAAATCTAATCTTCATGTATTGAATTACAGTACACCTATTCATACAAAAATGCCTTTAGATGATTTGAAGGCACATCTATTTACTCTACCTGATCGTCCTGATTGGGTTCCTTACAGAACTTCTTATTATAAAGAGAATTGGGGTTTCTGTCTGAGCCACAATCAATTATTAGAACTTAAAGATGAACAGTATGAAGTGTATATTGATTCTTCCTTAGAAGATGGTCATTTATCGTATGGCGAGTATTACATTAAAGGAGAAAAAGAGGATGAGGTACTGATTTCATGTCACGCCTGCCATCCGTCACTTGCTAATGATAATCTTTCGGGAATTGCCTTGGCGACATTCCTGGCTAAACATCTCAGCGAAATTTCTCCCTCATTCTCTTACCGTTTCATTTTTATTCCCGGAACTATTGGTTCTATTACCTGGCTGGCACAAAACGAAACTCAGGTTGACAAAATCAAACATGGCTTAGTTCTCACCTGTCTAGGGGATACAGGCAAGTCTCACTACAAAAAAAGCCGTCGGGGTGATGCGGAGATTGATAAGGCTGTGATTCATGTATTGAAGCAATCTCATCAAGATTATGAAATACAGGAGTTTTCTCCCTATGGATATGACGAACGTCAGTTTTGCTCACCGGGATTTAATTTGCCTGTAGGTTGTTTTATGCGATCGCCTCACGGAACATATCCTCAATATCATACATCAGCCGACAATCTAGATCTTGTCCAACCCCAAGCCCTTGCCGATTCACTTAACAAAATTTTGTCAGTTATACAAATTATTGAAAACAATCGAAAATATATCAACCAAAACCCTAAATGTGAACCACAGTTAGGAAAAAGAGGTTTATATAGCGCGATTGGAGGATTGACTGATACAAAGAAAACTGAGATGGCAATGTTGTGGATTTTAAACTTATCTGATGGAGAACACACGCTACTGGATATTTCGGAAAAATCGGGTTTAGAATTTGATTTAATTAAGAAAACAGCAGATACATTGCGACAATTTGATTTGTTAAAAGAACAAGTAGCTATTAGCTATTAGTCACAGAAAAAATTGGTTCGTATTTACGCTTCAGCGCACTCTTAACACAACTACGAACCTTTGAACTAACTAGAAAAATGTTTCCATAATTGCGCTAAATTCCTATTAACATTGAACCCATAACAACTAACAATCTACAAAAAAGCATGGCAGTCTTCAAAAATCAAGTTGCCGTTGTTACAGGAGCAAGCAGTGGGATCGGCAAAGCGATCGCCTTGGAACTAGCGGCAGCTGGTGCAAAACTTTACCTTTTAGGCCGCAAATTAGATCGGTTATTAGCGATCGCCAAAATTGCTGAAGAAACTTCTCCACAAGTTATCTGCCACCAGTTAAATTTAGATCTAGACGAAGATATTCAGAAGTTCAAGACACGTTTGGAAACAGATTTTGGACAAGTTAACTTACTCATCCACAGTGCAGGTGTGATTTCTTTAGGGGAAGTAAAAACAGCTTCAGTTGAAGAGTTTGATTGGCAGTACCGCACAAATGTTCGCGCTCCCTATGTTCTGACACAAGCTTTGCTCCCCATGCTGATATCTTGTCAAGGACAAATTGTCTTCATTAACTCAAGCGCGGGGTTAACGGCTAAGGCAGGTGTCGGACAGTACGCTGCTACTAAACACGCACTGAAGGCGATCGCCGACAGTCTGCGATGGGAAGTTAACTCTTTAGGTGTGCGTGTTGTTAGCGTATTTCCAGGACGTACCGCTAGTCCTATGCAGGAAGCGATTTGTAATGCCGAAGTTAAAACATACAATCCTGATCGCTTACTACAACCAGAAGACGTCGCGGCTACAGTCATCAACGCCCTTAGTTTACCTCGCACTGCTGAGGTAACTGACATCCACATTAGACCTTTTTTGAAAAGTTAATTGTATTTACTGTTGGCTCCAAACTCGTTCTACAAGGTAAAAGAAAATTACTAAGAACAGCACCAACCAAAACCAAGTCACGGGCGGTTCACTCAAAAAGAGGATACCCAGAATTACGAATTCTAAGACAATCCAAATAATCCAAGAAATATTGGACATATAATTTATATATATATTTGATTTTTTTAAGGATAAGAAAGCGATAATTTCTCAGGGATTCTGAGAGTTTATCAGGTTAGTAAATACCAGTCAGTTTCCGTATGCCTGGAATTACCCAGTTAATCGGTGTACGCTTCTCAACCGTAATCCAGACTTGGGTTGTTGTCCCTTGCCGGATGGGAATTCCAGGTCCCTGAGAAATAGTCCACTTAAACCCGGTGAAGGTGTTCGGATCTTGCTCAAGAACAGAGTCAACTCGGATAACTGTTCTCGCCTCAACCAACTGCTTTGCAAGTTGATCATTCCCCGTGGTACGGGAAATGTCTTCAGGTGTGGACGGTAACTTAGACACTGAAATCACTCGACTGACAATACTACCAAAGCGTCGTCGGTAATCGATGTTGGGTGTCACTTCAATTTCCATTTTCGGAGAGATTCGTTTGGCTGCTCCCACCGTAAAGAAAGTAATCGCCCTCAGCGGCGGGTGTTTAACTTCCGGTTGATCAATGGTTCCCAGACGAGTTGCTGCACTAACATACTGCCCGACAGTCATAGACAAATCGAGAATTGTGCCAGTATATGGACTGATCACGTTGCTATTTTGGGACAACTGAGTTTCCAACACCTTTCTTTGGCGCATAAGGTCGTCAATCTGATTGTCTCGCTGGTTGTCAGCCTGCTGATCCTGAAGTATAAGTTGCCGTTCTTGAACCACCAGATCCGCAAGTTGGGGGTAGATATTGGCAATTTGGACGCGGTTAGATTGTATAGCGGAATATAAAGTAGTAACCTGAGTACTGAGCGGAGCAATCACCCCTTGTTTAACCAACGATTGATAGCTTTTTGTCTTTTCTGTTAAAAGCTTGTCCAGTTGTTTGAGTCCAATTAGGTTAGCATTCAGAGTTATACGCTGCCTTTCAATTTGCCGAATCGCGTTAGTGGTTTTCTGGTTTTGGGTGGTAACAACAATCTTTCTTTGAGACTCCAGTTCTTTGATGTTATTCTCCACCTGCTGAATTTGCTGGTCCAATTGTGGTAAATCAAGCTTGGCTACCAGCTGACCTTGTTTGACTTTGTCCCCAACTTTGACATAGACATTCATTATCTGTCCGGCAGAACGGGAACTCAATGCCACTGCTTTCAGTGGGACGACAATGACCCCTTGACCCACATATTTTATAGGTAACCGCCAGAAGAAAGCCCAAAACCCGAGACCTCCTAACAGACTAATTAGAGACAAGATTTTCAGGTAAAAGGAGATCTTATTACGCGGAGGACCTGACTCTTTCTCAAGCGGAGTGCGTGGCTGTGGTTCTGTTTTCCGAAAGCCATTCCCGTTATCTTGAGTTTTAGTGTCAATCTTACCGTCTTTTTCACTGATATCAGATTGAGTCTCTTTAACTAGAGGGGATGTCGAAATGTCTTGTTCTTTAGTCATCTTTGAGTAAGAGAATAAATAATTATGCAAAATCAATTACATCTTTATGTCCAAATTCCCTCAGCACTTTTTCAACATAATTTACAGGGCTTTTAAACAGCAGATATAATATTAAATCTGAACGACAGAAGATGAATGCCAATCTCGAGCCATTTGATTCAGGTTCTCGGTAATTTCCTTAATTTGTAATATAATACTAGAAAATGCGACAATTGTATCTAAGGGCAATAAGCTGCTTTCCCCTTGGTGTCTTAGCTTTTCAAGACGCTGACTGACAAGATCAACTGCAGCAGACAACTCGGAAAACTCCTGCACAGAAAGCTCACAATCTACTGCCGCTCCTAAATCCTTGAATACTTGAGCCGTCAGTCTAATAACTTCTTGCAGTTCTTGGAACAAGATGTGGGGAAGATCGCCTGAGTCGTGAGCGTTAATGGCATCTTGTAACAACAGGAGATTATCCAATATTTTTTTTTCATAACCGATGATAAAATTCCACTTTTGATTTGTTTGGGCAACTATTACGTTGTCAACAACCTCTAGGGCAGTAAAGGCCTGTAGTGAAACTTGACTTTGAATCGACTGTTGAATGGACTGAGTTAACGATGTCGCCTCGACAGTAGGAATACCTTGCAAATAGTTATCAGCTAGGGCTTGGTAAAATTGCCCCATTTGAGTGAAGGTTTGGCGGATGCTAAGTTCGATTTTTTGAGGAGTCGTAGCAGGCCAAAACAGGCGAGAAATCCCCAAAGCTAGACAAACTCCGGCAACACAATTTTTGAAGACATTCCCTAGATCTACATAGAGTGTTGGACTAGCAGGCGAAAGTAAAACCATTAGGGCAAGCGCATTTTGAGAACTGAGTTGATAGGCCGCACCGAGTTTCAATACCGAGCCGAAGTAAGCTACTGCAAAAAGCTCTATAGCGATTACCCCTGAACTGTTTCCCAACGTTTTTATCAGCAGATAACAGCTGGAGAATGTCAAAGCAAGGCTGATCGTGATAGTCCTAGCGGTATTAATCGTGATCCCCCAGACAGGTTGCATCAAAGCCATTGCCACTAAAGCCATAAACAAACCCCATCGGTTGATGTCAAACAAATAAAAATATTTAGCCAGTGCTGAGACAATTCCCAGTGCCAGCGCAGCTTTGAGGTGTTTCTTAACAGTGTCACCTGGTATGGGGTGGAGTCGAAAACTCAATCCGATTCGGCGCTGTTTTCGGTTCAGAATTTGGCGAGTATGCAAACGCGGTCCTAATTGCTGCAACTCCTCGGTAAAGCTGGTTAGAGCATCTAAAAATGCATAAAATCTCAGGATGTCTGACGTAGGTAATGCCATAAAATCCTGAGTTGTTCTAAATTGTCGAATTCGCTCCCTAATAACTGCAATATCCTCGGATAGGGATGACATATTGAACTCAAGTCGATTCGCCTTCCGAGAAGGGACAAGACTTATAAGCGTCGTACAAACAACAGAAACTTGCTCAACCACATCGGTCAATAGTGCGGAATTTTGCTCCCACAGACGATTTTCTCCCTCAGAGCTGAAGGTTTGCCTCATCTGGGATAAATAGCGCACCAGTCTTTCTTGGGCAGCAATCAGTTCACTCCAGTTATCTTGGATAAACCAATCTCCGTATAGCCCGTAGGATAAATCTTTTAGAAGGCTTTGACTTTGTTGGATGAGAGTTCGCATCTGCTTGAGGTGCTGTTCGTCGAGAGTGCTTGCTCGTTCTCCACGCAGGTAACTGGAGACAATCGCTTGAAATTCTTGATCAGTATCACGCAGAATCTGCGTCAGATGATTAGATAAAGTCTCTCTTGGCTTATTTGGCCAGAAGAAAACCATCACTACCAGGCCAATCAACACTCCCAAGAAATTGTATTGAATTCGGTCATAGACATAGCGCCAAGGATACTGACCGTGAGCTTGGTCAATGAACATCAGGGGAAACAGGGTTGTCGCAGTGAGAAACCCCTGCCACTGCAACGCTTCACACGTGAGCAGGGTCGCAATGTAGCAAAGTGCTACAATCACAGGATTGTCACCCAGGCAAGTCAAGGCTAAAGCCACCACTAATCCACCGAGGAATGCCCCAGCTAATCGCGACCATCCAGCTTGAAGCACCCCTCCAGAAGTCGGTGTCATCATGCTTAGATATCCCAAAGCTGGATAATAAAAAAGGTTTTGATCTAAGTGGCTATAGCGAAAAAGTGCCGCCACGAAAGCGCCACCGATTGCAACTTTTAAAGAGAATTTAAATACGCTGTTCACTTTAGCTTCAGTGATCACTGAGAGGAATGATGTCTTGCTGCCGATATTGGCATCTTAATTCCAAATAATAACTCTCTTCGCGTCCTTGCCTGACTCCTTCATCCGCTCATCGGCACCGATCAAGTCCAAATCTTTAATTGCGATCGCTTGGAATTTCGCTTAGCCGCTTGGTAAATTTCACATAGAAGTTGCAAACAACTGTATTTATGATGCTTGTCAACAACCATTAGGGATACCACGAAGTGTGCCACTATGGGTGTTCCCAATGGTACTGGAGACGAAACTCTGATACTGACTGGTAAATAATTTGGTGTGACGTTTTCAAGTTTAAACATGGATTGATGAATTATAGCGATTCTCAGTTGTGTCTCATAGATTTTCGCCCTCACCCCAGCCCCTCTCCCAAGTTTGGGAGAGGGGTGTATGCTAATATCGATCAGGAGATTATGTCTGTGACTTAAACGAGAAGCGCTATAACCCTCTTCTGTCACTCTCCGAAAATATTTACCATTTCTGAGTTCTAAAGCGTTTATCTACCAAGCGATTGCACAATTTTTTTCTAATAATAAATACAACACTCTTTTTTTCTAAAATGATAGCTTCTATTGATTGTCTGATGAGGCTTTTATAGATTGCCTTTCTTTAAGAGTGACTTTATAGGAATAATCCGGCGTTGCGGGTGATCAAGTTCGTATTGATCGCAAGATTGGCGATCGCCTGCAACTCCGATCTTCGCGATTAACTGAACCTTATAGCCATCCCAGTTCCATTTTGACTATCTTAACTGCTGTCGCTACAGCGCCTGCACCAGCTGATATTTTATATGGCTGGTCTGGATTTTTTGGCTTGGCGTCAATCCTAACTACATTATCTTTCCAAAGTGGGTTTTCTCTTGACCAATCTAGCTGTGCAAGTTGGGAAACTTTTTCATCATTGAAGTAATAATCGTCTGCTACATAAGTGCAGTGCAGCAATCTTCCCAAAATTTCCAGCCCTACACTCACCCCTAGTAAACAATCTTCCTTGAAAGCGTTGATTTCATTAACTGTTAGTTTTTGAAAATCTTTATGAAAAATACCCTGCGTATTGCTGCATTCGGAGAAAAATTTATTTAGACAATTAGTCAAAGACTCAGAGGCTTCATCAACATCATAATCTTGCAGGTTATCGCTTGGGTCATCAGCAAAAACGCAGCTTACGAACTTAGCTATGTAATTAGTAGTATAAATTAGCTTATGTTTAGTTGAAGGTGATGCTTTAATTTTTTCTGTCTTATCGGAAAACATTGGAACTTGTTTTATCAAGTTTTTAGTAATGCCAACTTGACCGGAAAGCTCGCCAAATGACAGTAACAATGATTTATCGAGTTGTTTGGTTTGAGCCATGTCTCTAAAATCTGTCTGACACTGGCTGTCTTCACCTTCTAAAACCAAAGTAATCGGAAAAACATCATTAGCAACTACCTGACTGTCAGCACCTTCTATCAATTCATGAATAGCACGTTTGCGGTGTTGTCCATCAGTAATATCTAACTTAACTTCACTATTAATGACAACTATACAAATACCCCTACCCAATTTGATGATAGTAACTTTGTCTGAAGCTACATTTGCAGTCAATGTACCCAGAATCCAAGGTTTTCCTTTTCGGAAGCGCTCCTTAATATATTCTTTGATTTCAGTCGCATGACCTTGGACTTCTGGACGATTTTTTCCAGAGTCAGGATCGTTGTTAGTAGATGGTTTAGCTTGAAGAAGAGCAGGCAAATCTCTAGCAGGGACGTTTATTTGCAGCATAGTCCGCTTTCCCTGCGTAAAAATAAGCCCTGGATAGCATCTTTCTCGGTAATTCTGTGAGAATACTGGCTCAATCAAGCTCATAAACTGAGCTTCTATCTCAGATGGAACATTACGATTACTATCCTCATTTATTTGTGCCATACAAATACTCATACAATTTGGCAGATGCTATACCAAATATAATATGATGCTAGAGTATGAAATGTTATCAGTAAAAACCACAAGGCAATAAGTCTACAAATAAATTCACTTTGCCATACTTGAAACGTTCCTAATCTAAGATATACAAAGGACTAGATTTTAAGCTCTGTCAAAAGTAACTACAGAATCGGTGGAAGTCCTACTTGCTGAGGTTCGACAAAGTTACCATCAAAACCGATTGTTTTATTTTCGACAGTTCTGGCTGTAGCCAAATCCTTGCGGAGTTTGGCTCGTTCGACATTCTCCTGAATACCACCCAAAATGTAGATTAATAACCTCGTGGCTAGCTCACGTCCAGCAACCTGCACGCGCTTTTTGTTTGGATCGTACAAAACTCCATACCAGATAGATTTTGGGTATTCCATACCTCGAAAACCTCCTTCCCTGTCGAACTTACGAAGCTTCTTAAAAATGTTTTCCAGGGAGAAACCATTTCTAAATACCAAAGTGCCAAGAGCTTGTGCTAATGCAACTTGACCGACAGGACGGAAAAGTATATTTCCTTCACCGCCTTCCTTCTCAAAACTGAAACGTCGCAATATAGGCGTATCCTCGTAATCGAGAATTTTATAACTGGATAAGGTTGCCAAATAATCGAAGAGCTTGTGAAATTCCTGAATACCCTCGTCTAATTCTTCATGTTCTGGGCGCATGGGAATGAGACCTTTTTCCAAAGGTTTCCAGTGAGGAAACTTTTGCCCCAAGTATCTCTCAGACATTTCTTTGAGAGCTTGTAGGGTTGTCAAAACAGTTGATTTTGCTGCAACTGTCGCACTATTCCAATTAACGCGAGGCTGACGATCAGGGCGCTGTTCTAAAAGTGGATTGATAGTAGCGATTTTTCTGGCGACAATTGAAAATCCATCATCCTCATTAAGCTGTGCTATCTGACCTTTGGTTAAGGGTTCAGCCATTAAGTTAACATGAACAAATATTGATCGCACTCGTCTCCTTGCCTGAAGACGCGTTTCTCCAGCAGCGACAGCACAGATGAATTCAATACCAATTTTTTCTTTTGGCAAGCTTTCTAGGTAAGCAGGCTCGACTCTGTAATGCTCAATTAAATCCTCTACTGTAATGAAGGTGTTATCCGGGGATTTATCCTTCTTGTAACGCTGAAGTTTGCCAGTTTTGAGCAATTCTAACAGTCCCTGCACCCCCATCAATCGGTGTTGACCATCTAGGGCATAAATAGTCGCATTCTCCTCAGATACGTCGAGCATACCGAATTTACCATCTTTATCCAATGGCGTGAAATCGGTAGTAGATTTTGTAGATTGTCCTTCACCGTCCCACTCAGTAGCATTAAGATTATCAACCCAAGGCTGATTAATCACTACGAGAACAGGTGGAAACTTATGGTTTCTCCTAGCTGCTAAATACTGTACTAGAGGTAGTTGACGTGACCAATCAAGGGGGCGTTGCTGAATTTCATCAATACTTTCCGCGTCGATATCCACATTATCTGTTTCTGGATTATACTTTTGCTGTAACAGAGGTAAAGCAGATGCAAAGCGAACCCGTGAAGCAAACCATTCTAAAGTGGTAGAGCCTACATAAGCTTCGATCCCACCCATCTCTGTTTTCTGGACGAGAATCCGATCCTTTTTCTCCAGGAATTTGTCAAGTAGTGAGGCGAGTACCTGTCGATCGCTGTTTTCTTCTGAAAGGTATTCGCTCTTGTGATCTGTCTTCGGGTTAGATGCGCTTTTTTTCATATGACGAGTTAAAAACTTTAACGTTTATCATAAACATATACGGATAGGTTTTTAAAAACTATAGATTGACAATACTAGGGTTGGCTTTGCAGTATACATAAGAAGAGCGAATAGCAGTCAGTGTTTTCAGAGGAACGAGAGAAATGGCTACAGCACATCAGCCAGAGAATAAAACTAAGCAAGTCCGTACTGTGGGAGAGTTGGTGGACGATATCCAAGCTCTGACTACTGAAATCCAAGAGTTATATTGCTTAGACGCGATCCCCTGGATTATCGGAGTCTCTTGGGGTAAAGATTCCAGCGCTGTATTGCAACTGATTTGGAATGCGATCGCAACTCTTGCAAGAGAAAAACGAACCAAAACAATCCACGTTATTACAACAGACACACTAGTAGAAAATCCTGTCGTCGCTGCCTGGGTTCGTAAATCTATCTCAACGCTGAAGTCCGCAGCAACCGAACAGGGAATACCAATTGAAGCTCATTTGCTTCAACCAGTCGTTCAAGACACATTTTGGGTAAACTTGATTGGCAAAGGCTACCCAGCACCACGTAACCAATTTCGCTGGTGTACTCAACGCTTGAAAATTAATCCAGCTAACCACTTCATCCGTGAGATGGTGAGAGCAAACGGCGAAACAATTCTTGTTTTGGGGACTCGCAAAGCTGAAAGCAGCAAACGTGCTGCTACCATGCAAAAACATCAAATTGGTAGAGTGCGCGATCGCCTCAGCCCAAATGCCAGTTTACCCAACTCTCTCATTTACAGCCCCATCGAAGACTGGAGCAACAATGATGTTTGGATCTACTTAAATCAGTGTGAAAATCCTTGGGGACGCAGCAATAAAGAATTATTCAATCTATACCGAGGTGCAACAGCAGACAATGAATGTCCGTTAGTTGTTGATACCTCCACTCCAAGTTGTGGCGATTCTCGCTTTGGTTGCTGGGTTTGCACAATGGTGAGTAAGGATAAATCAATGGAAGCGATGATCCAAAATGACCAAGAAAAAGAATGGATGCAGCCACTACTGAGTATTCGGAATGAATTGGATATCGAAAACGATCATGACAAAAGAGACTTTCGACGTATCTGGGGAAATGTCCAACTCTTTGAGCGTAATATCGATGGAGAAATTTCAGTAGAACCAATACCAGGTCCCTATACCAAATATTGGCGCGAGTATTGGTTAAAAACAGTCTTAGAAGCGCAAACACAAATTCGTCAGACTTGCCCAGAAAATATGCAAGATATAAACCTGATTACTACAGAAGAATTAAGTGAAATTCGGCGTATTTGGTTAGAAGAAAAACATGAATTTGATGATAGTTTACCCCGAATTCACCAAGAAACCACAGGCGAACTTTTCATTGACCCGCGTCCTGATGCAGGAAAAAGCTTACTCGGTAGCGATGAATGGGTTGTTCTAGAAGAAATATGTGATGATGATGTCATGCACTTAGAACTCATGGCAAAACTCTTGAACACTGAATATCAATATCATAAAAAGTCACGCCGAGGAATATACGATGCATTAGAAAAATGTTTTGAGACGAGTTCCCGTTCCCGAGAAGAAGCGATCAAAAATGCTCACTTGAAAAGAGATTTAAAAGAAGCAGTTGATAAAATAGATGTCGAAAAAGTTAAACAGTTAACCTTAGGAGATGTTACCACCGAACAGATGACTGTAGAATATCCAAATAACTTATCTGTTGAATCCACTACCCAACAGCTAACTTGGAAAAATATTAAATTCAAAAAATAGGCATGTAATTTTTTTCTTTTACACCCCTTACCTAAACATATAGTAACTAGTCCATCATCTGTAAAACTCTCTCTTTCTTTTCTTAGCGTTCTTGGCGTCTTGGCGGTTCATTCAAAATAATTTTTATGACTCATTGAGGAACGTTACAAGATACCAAGTTGTTGGTGAAAAATAAATAGAGTCATTTGCTCTTGTTTTTTACACGATAAAAATGACATATAGCAAATGAAAAACCCAACATTTATTTGTACTTACCTACTGTGATATTTCTTGAACTCGTACTGCAAAACTTTGGTCCTTACATTGGTCGTCAAGTCATCAATCTTGATCCACGAGAGAATAGCGATCGCCCCATAATCCTCCTAGGAGGGATGAACGGAGGAGGGAAAACAACATTAATGGATGCGATTCGCCTAGCGCTTTACGGACATCGCGCCCAATGTTCTACCCGTGGTAATTTAAGTTATGATAATTTTCTGAAGCAATGCGTCAATAGTCATACTCAACCATTTGAAAAAACTCAGATTGAATTGGCATTTGAACACATTGAAAACGCCCAACCCGTCAAATATAGAATAGTCAGAACCTGGTCAAAAAACCCAAAAGATGGTAAAGACAGTTTAGGAATTTTTAGTGAAGAAGATAAAACCTGGGGTATTGACTCATTAGTTAGTATTTGGGATGAATATATTGAAAATATACTACCCTTAGGCATTTCTAACTTATTTCTCTTTGATGGCGAACAAGTAAAAGAATTAGCAGAACAGGAAATACCGCCACAGATTGTTGTAGACGCCATTAGTGGGCTTTTAGGATTAGAATTGGCAGAACGGTTAGCAGATGATATAGAAATTTTAGTGAACCGCAAACGCAAGGAACTGGCTGATACAAAAGACTTAGCAAACCTTGAGGAAATTGAACAGAAGTTAAGACAAGAGCAAGAGCAATATAATGTCGAAACAAAAGTAGTTGCGTCTCTAGAAGAAAAGCTTAAAGAAGCAGAGTCTCAATCTTCAAAAGCATTAGATAAATTTATTTCCGAAGGTGGCAAAATCGCAGGCGATCGCAGTCAGTTAGAAAAGCATAAAACGCAAAAAACTACGGAAATAGACTCAGTTCGCGCGTACATGTGTGAGTTAGCCGCTGATGTTTTACCATTAGCCTTGATTCAACCTTTACTTTCTCAAGTACAAAACACAGCAGAAAAAGAAATTTATCGTCAGCAGACAAAACTAGCACTAGATATACTGCAAGAACGAGAGAAACGCTTAGTTGAGAAGATTGCCCAACTGGATATTTTAGAAGAGCATTTAGACAAAATAAAGTTTTTGATTCAGGAAGAAAATAGAGAGATTGAACTAGAGAAAGTAAAGGTTGAATCAAGGCTAATGGTAAAACA
>JAQYWO010000136.1 GCA_029379215.1 Rhizonema sp. PD37 | reverse complement strand
GTTGGTAAGAATGAAGACTTTTATAGTAAAAAACTACATATGTATTTAGATGCTAAGGTCAGGATGTGTAGATATGCAACTTTGTTGTATATCTACATACAACGCGTCTTTAGATATGTTGATAGTAGATAATTATCTTAACTGAATCGTATTGAAAAACTATTCATGCGATTGTTGGTTCATGACATTAAGTAAAAAAATACTCTTTTTTCTACTTAATGCTGTATGTTATCTTTTGATTGCTGATATCTCGAAAACCCCAAAAGGGGGTGAGGGGTTAAACCCCTCTTACACAAATTTTTTATCCATTGGACTATGTATATAATCGAAATATGCAGATTAGCTGTACCTAAGCTGGCTAGTTTGCTTGTTCACATGGTTGTTATCGGATGCTTCTAGAGATTCTTTTGCTCTCATATTTAGCAAAGCATCTCAGTATATGGCTAAAACCTTGATCTGGCTCTGTACTAAACAATAGTGCAGAACTACAGAATTATATCTTTCATAACTAATTAGAGAGAAAATTTCTCATCTATCAAATTTTTAGCAAGCACCGTTGCTTGCTAAATCTGCGTAGATATTAGTTATTTGTGGTTTTGAACAAATAGTTTAGACATAAACAACAAGAAAAAGTGCAGCTTATAGCCAGCACTTCATTAATTAGGTTGTCGTTAAGTATACGGCATCTATACTTCACGCTGGCAAGAAGTTTGGAAAACTTAATAGTCCTGACAATTTACTCAAGGTGCTGGGCAATGACAACTACAGAAAACCAAAAACAGAAACGGATTTCTCTAAATCAACAACTGAAAAGCGTTCCTCTAAATCAACGGCTAAAATGGGTTCTTCTGCTGGGAGCAACTGGTACATTGTCCTTAGTGGCCATCGCAGGTATTTTATTTTTTTCTAGATATAATGCTACGGCTCGGATGACAGTTCCTATAAAGGAATTCTCCAAGAGTGAATATCCAGAGAATCCAGCTGATCTGAGTACCCATTATAGACAATACGCTGAGCGTAAGTTAACTCTGATTAAGAAAGATGCGACTCATTTTGATTTTGTTCTAGAGCCAACTAATAAGCATACAGCTAAAATAGTTTTCAAGAACGTTGATGTGAGTTTATTCGTACCTAAAGAACCAGATTGGGTAAAGCCGAATAAAAATTTAGCAACTATTGCTCTGGTAGATCGAGAGTGGAATAGGCAACAAGTCAGTTTCAAGCCTAACTCAAATGACGTTGAGGTGTCAGGTGGTGACGGATTTGAAAAAAGTAATTTGGTTTCTGCTGATATTGCTAATAATTGTTTGAATGCTGGCTTGTGGGAGGTATTGCTCTCTTTTAAAGAAGGAGACTCTAAAAAACTTTACTATCAAGGTTGGTTTACCTTTCCGATGGGACATTACAAAAATATATTCGAGGATAACAATAAAGTTTCTTACTGGCAAGATTGGTATGAGCTAGAACACTGGCAAAATCCAGAAGGGACACCTGTAGATTTACAGGGATTAAGACAAGTTATTTCCGAAAACGAAATTCCGACTAAATTTCTAGCAGATGAGAAATTTCTCACTTCTGGCGAACAAAAGAGGAAATTTAAGTTGGTTTTAGGTGAAAATCTTTTAACATGGAAAGATTTACAGCATTCCCAAGCCAAATTTGCAACTTTTGCTGCTCCTGGTAGATATGATGTCAATAAACCTTGGAGTAATAAATTTGAGAGAATAGCCAATTTTAAAAAAGCTATTTTCCGAACAGTGAAATCACCCGCATCAAGTCAACCGTTGCAGGAACTTGAACTGGTATTCCAAGATAAAAGCACAGGTACGGACAACAGATTTCTTGTCAGTGGGTTTGATTTAAATAAAATTCCTGTGCTTCCTGTCAGTGACTATTCCAAAGGCTTGTATATGCCTATGGGAATTGGAGTGCCACCTTTTTACCAGAGTTATGAAGATTTAAAAAAAGCTCCTCCTTCTAAGAGTCCTTATTTTAGTGTCTTATTCGACTCCCAAAATAAATGGCTTAACCACCACGATACGGCAATTGATGGAGTCGTTATGCATCGCGATCGCAATAACCCCAAGTTACTACATTTCTATTTTCTCACCTACGAACGTCACAGTCTACTCGGTCACTACATAATTACGCTTAACTGATTAAACCATGATGTATTTACTGACAGAAGAAGACTTCAAACTTCTTCTATTAGTAAATACCGCTACGTTTGAACGTGTTTCGCCTCTTTTACCGCTTAGCCAATCTGTTTCGGGACGATGTTGACACTTCGGTAGCGGTTTTATCTCAGCCCAGCATGAAAATTAATGCATAATCCGCAGCTTTCGCTTGGCTCTATGATATTATGTCCGTTAAATTAAGCGTAATAAAACAACTATATCTCAATCCTTCTCCGCAATCAAATAGATTATAAAAATCACACTTTTTCCAGGAAAGGAATTAGATGGAATTAAGGTTAACTTGCCGGACATAATATGAGATCTAACGAATTGTAACGATACTATCTTTGACAACGTCGTATTAGTAGATAATCTGAAGAAAAAACCAAAAAGACAAGAGAAATAGATCAATTGTCAATCATTAAGAATCAGAATACTGGTACTGCAAAAATTTCCATTATCATTCCAGTTCTCAATGAGGCGAAAAAAATCAAACAAGCTTTCGTCAGCACTCAATCCAGTACTAATATTGAAGTCATTGTGGTAGACGGCGGATCAAAAGATGATACCGTAGAAATAGCTAAATCACTGGGTATTAAAGTTATCATGTCCCCTACTGGTCGTGCTTGCCAAATGAATGCAGGTGCCTTGGTTGCAAGTGGGGATATTCTTCTCTTTCTCCATGCGGATACCCTTTTACCGAGTGGGTTTGATGTCATGGTTCGCAATTCATTGCAACAGCCAGGAACTGTGGCTGGTGCCTTTAGCTTGCGGATCGATGCACCACATTGGAGTTTGCGGTTAGTGGAATGGGGAGTGAACTGGCGATCGCATTTTTTGCAAATGCCTTATGGAGATCAAGCAATTTTTTTAACAAAACAGATCTTTTACCAAAAGGGGAAATTTCCCGAAATACCCATTATGGAGGACTTTGAACTCATGCGTCATTTAAGACGCATCGGACACATAGCCCTGATAAGAGTGCCAGTTTTGACTTCAGCACGTCGGTGGCTGAAACAAGGAATTTTCAAAACCACCCTGATTAATCAAATAATCATTATTGCTTATTTACTCGGTGTTTCTCCTCAGCAAATAGTACGCTGGTATCGCCGAGAAAAATTTAGAAGAAGTTAGTTGTTAGTAGGTAGTCATTTAATCTATAGCAG
Organism: Rhizonema sp. PD37; assembly: GCA_029379215.1. Classification (GTDB taxonomy): domain Bacteria; phylum Cyanobacteriota; class Cyanobacteriia; order Cyanobacteriales; family Nostocaceae; genus Rhizonema. Next base: position 17,886 of record JAQYWO010000136.1, on the reverse strand, counting down.
TCCTAAATCAGTTGTGAACTTCTTTCTCTCTCTCTTTCCTTGGCGTTCTTGGCGGTAGCCTGCGGCAAGCCCTGACGCTCGAGGACTCGCTACCGCTTCGCCCTTCGGGTGACGCTCGTGCCTCGCTAACGCTACGCTATCGCTAACGCTGACGCTCGAGGACTCGCTAACGCTTCGCTATCGCTAACGCTGACGCTCGAGGACTCGCTAACGCTTCGCTAACGCTATCGCTAACGCTACGCTAACACAGTCGCCTACGGCGGGTTTCCCGCCTGCAGCGCTGCTTCACCGCTTCGCGTCTACATTCAAAAAAGAATTTTCACGACTCCACCAAAGAATCATCATATATAAATTAGAAATAACTTTAGAATCTCAAACCCACCCATACAATGATTAGTGGTTAAATCTTTTATACCAAATTAACTTCAATGATAAAAAAATATCATCGTCGATTTAATTCTATCATCAGACTCATACTTATAGCTTGTCTAATTGCCACCCTATTAATTGTTGCTAAACAGTTAAACATTCAGGAAATTTTGCACAATTCATTAAATTGGGTCAAAAGTCTTGGATGGTGGGCACCAATTGGGTTCATGCTCATCTACAACTTAGCCACCATACTTTTTGTACCAGGTTCCATCCTGACTCTAGGAGGTGGTTTCCTGTTTGGCGTGTTTTGGGGATCGCTATATGTGTTCATTGCCGCAACCTTTGGCGCAACCTTTGCGTTCTTGATCGGACGCCACTTTTCACGGGATTGGGTTTCTCAACGAATAGAGAAATATCCTAAATTCCAAGCGATCGCTCGAGCCGTTGCCAAAGAAGGATGGAAAATCGTGCTGCTAACGCGGTTGTCCCCTGTCTTTCCTTTCAATCTCTTAAATTACGCCTTTGGGGTTACACAAGTTTCCCTCAAAGACTATATATTAGGTTCTATTGGCATGATTCCAGGTACTATCATGTACGTTTACATTGGTTCCTTGGCTGAGAATCTTGCCATGATCGGGACGAACGCTCAACTCACTAACCCCACCCTTCAATGGGCAGTTCGGATCGTTGGTTTTATTGCTACAGTTGCCGTAACCATTTATGTCACTCGTGTTGCCCAAAAAGCTTTGGAACAGGGAGTGTCTTGAAGAAGAATTCAGAACAGGAGTAGGGGCAGGTTTTATCCGATAACTCATGCACTCTAAAATCAATCGAGTAGGGGCAGGTTTTATCCGATAACTCATGCACTCTAAAATCAATCGAGTAGGGGCAGGTTTTATCCGATAACTCATGCACTCTAAAATCAATCGAGAAAACCTGCCCCTACTGAATTCTGTTTGATAAAACATTGTGCAGCGAAAATAGGAAAAATATTGCAATGTCAGATGCAGAATTCAACCGAGTTGTCGTTTATCCAATGGATGAGTATAACCAGAAATTGGTTTCTTATGTACATCCAAATACATGGGTAAATCCTAAACCTGCCAGTAATTACGATTTGGTAGTCATTGGGGCAGGAACTGCGGGATTAGTTGTAGCCGCAGGTGCAGCCGGCTTAGGTTTGGGTTTGAAAGTTGCCCTGATTGAAAAGCATCTGATGGGTGGGGATTGCTTGAATGTTGGATGCATACCATCTAAGTGCATCATCCGCTCTTCTCGTGTCGTTGGCGAAATCTTGTCTGCTCACAACTTGGGCATACAGGTTCCAAAATACATTGATGTTGATTTTCAAGCAGTGATGGCACGGATGCGGCGACTAAGAGCAGGAATTAGCCATCATGACTCAGCAGAGCGCTTCCGAAAGTTAGGGGTGGATGTCTTTTTGGGTAACGGTCGATTTGCGAGTGATCATACCGTGGAAGTTGGCGACAAAACCCTCCGGTTTAAAAAAGCTGTGATTGCCACTGGAGCTAGAGCCGCGCAACCCTCAATTCTCGGGCTTGAGGAAACGGGTTATCTTACCAATGAAACAGTTTTTTCCCTCACCCAACGCCCAAGACGTTTAGCAGTGATTGGTGGAGGGCCAATTGGTTGCGAATTGGCGCAGGCGTTCCAGCGCTTGGGTTGTGATGTGGTACTTTTCCATTCCAGTTCTCATATCCTGAATAAAGAGGATGCTGAGGCTGCCGAAATTCTCCAAAATGTCTTGATTCGGGAAGGAATTAATTTGGTGCTGAATTGTCAGATCCAGCAGGTAAAAAAAACGACTGACGGCAAGACGCTTGACTTTACCTGCAATGGCAAGCAAGATTCTGTCACAGTAGACGAAATTTTAGCAGGTACCGGACGCGTCCCAAATGTGGAAGGACTGAATTTAGAAGCTGTGGGAGTGAAATATGATCCACGCCAGGGTGTGAAGGTGAATGATTACTTCCAAACAACCAATCCGAAGATTTATGCAGCTGGTGATGTCTGCATGGACTGGAAATTTACCCATGCTGCTGATGCGGCAGCACGAATTGTCATTAAGAATACGTTGTTTTCTCCTTTTGGTTTAGGACGATCCAAACAGAGCAGTCTAATTATGCCTTGGTGTACTTACACAGATCCAGAAATTGCTCATGTGGGGATGTCCGAATACCAGGCGCAGGAAATGGGTATTAATGTGGCAACGATCAAGATTCCTTTCGAGAATGTAGATCGGGCGATCGCAGATGGTGAAGAGGAAGGATTTGTCAAAATTCTTCATAAAAAGGGATCTGATGAAATTTTGGGAGCAACCATTGTCGCCCGTCATGCAGGTGAGATGATCTCATTACTGACGACGGCGATCGTCGGTAAGCTTGGATTGAATAAGCTTAGTACTGTGATTCATCCTTATCCAACTCAAGCTGAAGCTATTAAGAAGGCGGCAGATACTTATCGTCGCACGCTCCTCACACCAAATTCCAAACGATTCTTGACATGGTTGACAAAGTTTTCTTGAGAATTTCTGAGTACTGGAGTTTAGACTACCGCAGCGCCAATGAGGATAAGAAAGGCAACTAAGTATGAGCAACGAATTTATTTCGAGCAACTCTCAAACTGATTGGCAACGACTTGATGCGATGAGTTATTCCGACATTGACTTATCTGATTGTCCAGAAATTACACCCGAAATGTTTGCATCGGCTATCGTTCGACGGGGTTTACCTACTGCGAAAAACAAAGCACAGGTTACGCTACGTATTGACAGCGATGTATTGGAGTGGTTTAAGTCACATGGGCAAGGTTATCAAACCCAAATCAACGCCTTACTGCGAGCCTATATGGAAGCTCACCAATAATTGGATACAAGAGCTTGAAGTAAAAGGCTGATTCTACCTTTGTCGGAAAAGGTGTATCTTGTAGCCTATACTTTAACTGATACTGCAAAAACAAAGTTTTTTGTGAATTTTTGTCTCAATAAGCTATTTTATTTTTATAACCCTTTTGTAGCAGGAGTTTCAGACATTGCATGGGGGATCAGATCACGCTCGCTATTTTTTCCCCAATTTCACTGTTTTCATCCATAAACCCATGGGCCATCGGAATTCTTATTTTATGTATAGGAATATTGATAACGATTATTCCTATATTTAATGCTTTTTTAAAGAAAATCGATTTACATAGTGTTGAAACTTGGTTTGATAATGCTAGTAACCTTGGAGCACAGCAACAGAGATTGAAAGAGCACTTTGATAGGATAAGGGGAACTTTAGTCTATTGGAAGAATAAGGCAGCAGCTTATCAGAGGCTTGATTCGGCAAGGGTAACTTGGAGTTTGATCTCAGGGGTTTCTTTACCTGTTCTTGTTCAATTTTATAATGCCACAGATAAATGGGCTGTTGGCTTTATGACTGTATTGACAACGTGGACAGGACTTATTGTGACTTTGGCTTATACCTTGAAAGCAGAGCAAAAATATCAAGGATTTCGTCAACAGGAATCTGATTACTACGATATAAGTCGTACTTTGCTTGACTTCCCTGAAAAGGATCCTGATCGCTTAGAACAGCAGGTTGATGAATATATCGAGAAAGTAGCACATATTCGTAGAGTTGCTCGTCAGGTTGAAACTGATAGTCCTCCATCAGTTCTGTAGTTATTGGGATCACCGTATCCGTTCGGGTTTTTTGTATGCTTAGAAATTTTCAAGTGTCTGGAACGACGCTTTTTCGTTCAAATCAGATCAAAACTAGCAGCATAACCATAGTTTTCTCACCCAATTCAGAGTAGAAAGCACTTGCTGAAAAGCTTATACAATCAGAATTTCAGCCTTACCGTACGATTTTTCTGGATTGGCACAGTGACCCCAGATATGATGCTCCTCAGTGGGGTTAAAGCAAGAGTTGCTGTACGAGATGCCATTCATCTGCACGAGAAATTAATACTTTAAGCCCTGTAGTCAACCTTAATGCCCTTTTGTAGACTGCTGCATGACTCATCAGTTGAAACGATAAATATAATCTTTTTACTTCGATTGCGGAATTTAGAACAGAGATTGTGTGGTAATAAGTAAATAGAACACTGTTAGATGCGGTAGTACATGGAGCCACTCACTGCTGGTATAATTGTGCGCTCGGGCACTGTCCCTTGGGCAATCGTGCAAGTAATTTTAACAAGTCTAAGTGTATCGATTTTACTACACCTTACACGAAGAGGAGTTTGTCCAGACTCGTCCCCCGTCTATGAGAAATTTGCTCTTCTTCTGTTCTATTTCTATTGCATGAGTGCATAAGTTAATTTCGGTTTCACCTATAAGAATTAAGTATAAGTGTTTCTCATTTAGTACCTTTTTGGGCTATTTCGCATAAACTTTTACCCAAGTTCTATGGACTCAACCCAACCAATTCATAGTAATAACCCAGATATCAAAACAATTTTAATTTTGGCAGCCAATCCAGAAGGTACTTCGAGGTTACAGTTGGATAAGGAAGTACGGGAAATTGATGAAGGGTTGAGACGAGCTTCATTGCGTGAGCAGTTTAGGTTAGAGCAGAAGTGGGCAGTACGTCAGCGTGATTTTTACCGAGCGATCTTAGATTACCAACCCCAAATTGTTCACTTCAGTGGGCATGGTGCTGGAGTTGATGGCATCGTCTTAGAAAATGAAGCTGATGAGCCAGCGTTTGTCAACGCAGATGCATTGGCAAGTATGTTTAAGTTATTTGCCACCAAGGGAGTTGAGTGCGTACTTCTCAATGCTTGTTATAGTGAGGTACAAGCAAAAGCCATTAGCCAACACGTCAACTATGTGATTGGCATGAACCGAACGATTGGGGATAAAGCAGCCATAGCATTTTCTGTGGCATTTTACGATGCAATAGCTGCTGGACAACAGATGGAGTTTGCTTATGAATTAGGTTGCTCGGTTTTGATAAGTTACTTAGAGCAGCAAACTCCAGTTCTTTTGAAAAAAAACAAAATTAGTATCATCCAGCCATTGAGAGATGTTATTCCTCCCAATCCATATCTTGGCTTAGCTGCATTTACAGAAGTTGATGCAGCATTCTTTTTTGGACGGGAAATCTTTGTCAATGGTTTGGTTGAAGCAGTTAATAAACAGCCTTTAGTGGGAGTAATTGGCCCTAGTGGCAGTGGGAAATCTTCTGTCGTGTATGCAGGGTTGTTTCCCAAACTGCGAATTACTGGAAACTGGCTGATTGAATCAATACGTCCTGGGGATCAACCATTTTATCAGTTAGCTTCTGTCTTAGTACGTTTATTGGAACCTTCTGCTGGGGAAACTGCACAACTGCGGGAAGCTGTGGGATTAGCAGCAGATATGGAGTTTCATAGAATCACTTTACCTACGGTGATATCTCGGCTTAATGAACGCCAGACTGGTAAACGCTTGTTGCTGTTTATAGATCAGTTTGAGGAACTTTACACCCTTTGTCAGAATAAGGAGGTAATTGAACGCTTCGTTGATGCACTGTTAGCAGCAATTAATCTGGACAATTTCATCCTCGTCTTCACTTTAAGGGCTGACTTTTACAACTTTGTCCTTGCGTATCGCCCATTTCGTGATGCATTGCAACAGTTTTCACCTCAATTATTAAGTTCAATGAATCGTGAAGAATGCAAGAGAGCAATTGAGCAGCCAGCCCAGAAAATGTCCGTCCAATTAGAAGCACAATTAACAGAACGAATTTTAGATGATGTCGGCAATGAGCCAGGACACCTGCCATTGCTAGAATTTGCCCTAACCCAACTTTGGTCATTGCAACAAAAGCGCCTATTAACTCACCAAGCTTATAACGAGATTGGGGGTGTGAAAAAAGCTTTGGCTAATCACGCCGAGGAAGTTTATAAGCGACTGGACGAACAAAAGCAAACGATTGTACCACGAATTTTTGTGCAATTAGTGCGCCCAGGAGAAGGAACAGAGGACACTCGCCGCATCGCCACCCGTGCAGAAGTTGGAGATGAGAACTGGGGATTAGTGAGTTATTTAGCAGGATACCCAGCCCGCTTGGTCGTCACCGGACGCGATGAAAAATCCCTTGAAGATACAGTGGAAGTTATTCATGAAGCCCTAATCCGCGAATGGCTGACTCTGCGAGAGTGGATGAACGCTAACCGTCAGTTTCGGGTTTGGCAGGAACGACTAAAGGTAGCAATGGAAGAATGGGTGAGTAGCAACCATGATCTAGGGGCATTGTTAAGGGGTGGGCCTTTGACTGTAGCACAAGAATGGTTACACGAGCGCTCAGATGAAATAACACAACAGGAGCGAGATTTTATTGTTGTTAGTATACAACAGAGGAATCGAGAGAAACAAGAAATCGAGCGCAGAAGGAAACGTACAAAAAATGGATTGATTTGTGCTTTTGTTGGTGCTTTGAGTTTAGCTGGGTTTGCAAACTGGCAATGGCAAAGGGCGGAGAAACAAAAAAATACGGTTGCAGATCTATTGGTTGAACAACCTAAAGCCTTATTTGAGCAGGGATATCAACTTGAATCATTGATAGCTAGTGTGAAGGTTATGAAGAAACTTCAAGAGATAAAAAGTGACAATCAATCCCATCTTTATAAACTTAAAAATTTAATTTCTGGAATTCACGAAATTAATCAGTTTCCATCTAAAGAAAATGTAACACAGTTGAGTTTTAGCCCCAATGGTGATGTTATTGCTTCAGTTCAATCAGATGGTACTATTAAGCTGTGTCAAACAAATCCTCTCCTATCTCAAAAACGTACCTGCCTTAATAAGGAGATCAAACATAAAATTCATAGTTTAAGTTTTAGCCCAAAAGAATATTTTATCATTGCTGGCAGTGATGATGGATTTCTTTTTATACTAAATGAGAATAAGGATATAGAATATGAACAAAAAGTTCATAATCGAAAAGTATCAATAATAAAATTTAATCTTTATGGTAATATATTTGCTTCACTAAGTGATGACGTAAAAATTTGGAATAAAAAAGGTAGATTTTTGAATAAAATTAATGAAATCAAAGATAGTAATAAGACAATTAGCATAAGTTTTAGTCCTGATGAAAATATTTTTGCTTTAGGCAAAGAGGATGGAAGAATTGAAATATGGAAACAAAGAACAAAGTTAACAGAAATAAAGGACTCAAATAGTAGAGTCCATGATATTAGTTTTAGCTCTGATGGTAGTACTATTGCCTCTGCTAGTTGGTCCGGAACTTTAACATTATGGAAAAAAAGGGGTACATCGTGGAATAACCATTATAAAGTATCTCTTCACGATCCTAAGCAGATTGTTCCAGTTGGTATTAATAGTGTGAGTTTTAGTCATAATGGTGACATTATCGCCTCTGGTGATCAAGACGGCATTTTGAGGCTTTGGAGAAAAGATGGTTCTTTTTTAGATAGATTCAATTGTAAAAGTTTTATTAATGCCGTGGCTTTTAACCCTCAAGACAATATAGTGAGTTGTGCAACCGACAATGATTTACAGCTTTGGAGTCTTACAAAGCTTATGCTTAGTACAAATTCAACGACTGACTTAAACACTTTAATACAGAGTAGTTGCGCTCATCTTAGAAACTACTTTATAGTAAACCCTATGGTTTTGAATGAGAACAAGAATCTATGCCCATAGATATAAAAATAATTACTAACTAAGAATTAAGAATTACTACTTGGAGCACAGCAATTCAACCTAATCGACTCTTTCCCTTGGGTATGTGAAGCGCTGCACCTCACCATCCTTCAAGATATTCTTTAACCGAACCGTATTGGGGCCCCTCCTCTAGTAGTCGCATCCAGAGAAGACAATATCATCTACCTCCTCCCTCGCAGTCGCATCCAACGAAGACAATATCATCACCCAACTGGCTCCAAGTATTTTTACCCACCACTCCATCTTGTGTTATACCTTGATCTTTTTGATAGTCCTTTACAGCTTCCTCTGTCTTATCAGAAAACTCTCCATTCACCAAATCACGGTCAATTCGATCTAAACGTACTAAAAGTTCCTGTAGAAGAAACACAGCATCTTTTACTCCATTACTAGCACCATCACCAAGCTGAAGAGATGGCAAAGCTTTGGAGATTAACTCTGCAACTTCGCTCTTATCTGATTTTGCGTTTAATTGTTGAACATCTGAGCTACTCAAGGTAGGTTCATTTGCAGCCATGACATTATTTGTAAAAATTCCTAATAGTAGGGTAAATGTCAATATAAGCAGAATGATAGAACGGTAAAGATTTTGTACGTACATTGATGACTCCTTAGACTTCAGTAATACCACATCTCTAAATGATGAATATAGATAAATATCCCTCTGAACTCTGCTCCCAAGTATCTATCTGTAGCTTGATTTTAGGGAACCTACTTTATTTCCTTATCCAAGCAGTATTGGAATAGAAGGTAGTAGTTTTCTTGACTTCCTTGTACTTTTTAATAGCTGTTAGTAAAATCAACTTATGCACTTTTCAATAGCGGATGTAATGCAACAGTGATAGGTATGACTCCACTCATCGAAGCTATAATCACCAGTTAACGTTTGAGCCATTACGTGTAATAGGCGGCTCAAAGTATTAATCTCTCGTGGCTGTAAGCAGCGTCACGGGCTTGAATAGTTAGTACGTAAATACTATTTACCCTAATTCTTTTCTAAAAATCCTTGAACAGTCAGAATCTCAATTTCCCTCCAAGGATTTAGCACTAGCAGATCATCATCTCCGGTGACAATACATTCTGCTAAACCACTGACTGCTAATTCCAGATATTTGTTATCTTTTGGATCTCGACATTCATTAATCTGTTCAGTCACTTTAATGAACTGTACAGTTTCGGACAAATCCACCAGGAAATCGTTTCGTTCTTCTTTTGTGATGTACCGATTAAATTTAGGTCGAGCGAGTACCTGTTCTAGCTCCAGCCAAATGGACTCGGAGACTAACAATACTCCTAAATCTTGAGCTTTTCTGAGTGCGCGATCTGGTTTGTTCCCTGGTAATAACACCGCGCTAATGATCACATTGACATCACACACAAACCGTCTTTCATTCGTCGTCATTCAAGATTGACTCCAAAATCTCTGGCGTTAAACCCCTTTGGGCGGCTCGTGAGCCAATTTCATCCATTGTCTGCCTGAACTTTGCAATGGCTTCAAGCTTGCTTTTCATTGAAGACTTTAGTAACACTGCAATCCGGGCTTCAATTTGTGAGCGTTCTTCTTCCGTGGCATTGCGGTATGCCTGTGCTACTTCAGACGGGACTTTGATAGTAATTTCTTCTTTAGCAATCATGGTTTTTTCGCTGCCATAATCTCTCATATTTCATCATGTTACTTGGTTCCAATATGCAATTGTTGTTTTATGGTTCACCAAACTTTTGGGTAAGTGCTTCAACAATGACTGATGTCACGGTAATTAAGTGCTCTTTAGCTTTAGATAGAGCAAGAGTTTTGAGCAAGTGCGTACAATTTCCCGTTTCGGCGCGGTGTCGCCAAATATCGGTGGTTGTGGGTAGCGATTACACAAACAATTGCCGTTTACCACATCGCTAGTCGTCGTCAAGAGGAATTACTGCACCTGAGAAGTGATGCATTTGTTGGATGGTTGGTAACTGATGGTTATGAAGCCTACAGTAGTTACCCCAAACACCAGCATTGTTTGGCTCATCTTATCCGTAAAGCGATCGCTTTAACCGAATTCCTTTTTACTGGGGGAGAGTAAAAAGCTACCAAATAGCTTATTTAATTTCAAAAATTTTGATTCTAATAAGGAAATTTATCTGTTGAGGCAGCCTGTTCAAAGAGCAGGGGATGCCGGGGGAGAAAAAGGCTTAACTGAACCGTATTGCAGTTAGAAGCATCCCACGGGCGGCGATTTCTACTTCTTAGAACTATCGAAATCCCTTGGCTGGCTTTTGTTGTCCTTTACTCTTGGGTTTTGATTTGCTAACCTCTACCACAGCTTCTTGAAATAGGTTGTGTAAATGGATTGGTACGCTGGCAATTTCTGGTAATTCGGGTTCTATAGGCTTGTTGTATTCTTGCAAAAGTGGGTTTAAATCGCTTTCCAGTTGAAAGGGACGTTGCAAAATTGTCTGTAATACCTTTTCTAATTGAGTTGGATACTGTTGAGCGAGGCGATGCCAGATGAAGGCGTTAATATTTTTATCTTCAAGGTAATGGCGGATTAGTTTTTCTGAGCCTTCTATAGTTTGCCAGTCTTCTGCTTCTAGAATTGCTTTTACTTTAGTGTAGGTTGGGATAAACATCTGTCCCCAACGAGGGTGAGAAAAAGTTGTGACTTGTTCTGCTTTTTTGAGTTCGGCAGGTAACTCGACTTTGGGCATCACCATTTTAGAAGCGCCCTTTTTTTTATCGAACAATTGCTCAACAACTTTTGAGTCAGCACCTAATTCTGCTGCTGCCGCTTTTATGTCCTCTTGTCCGATACCCGCTTCTTGTGCGACTTCTTCTAAAGACTTGGAAGGATCGATTCCTGCGGCTTCCAATTGTTTCTGAGACAAAATCTCTTGTAATTCGGCGATTTTTTTATTGAGTTGGTATCCAGGTAGGGTGATTTCATCTCCACCAAAAAAATCAACAAATTGCTCATGATATTTGCTGACAGACTGCCAAGCCTCTTCTAGCAAGTCTGGTGCATCACTGTAAAGGTTGTTTTTGTGATTTTCTTTGAAATTACCGATCGCTACTGCAAGTTTGGGCTTGCCTAATTTACCCATTTGTGTATAAGGACAGGATAATGTCCAGTAGGTGTCGGTAATGGGAGAAATACGAGTGAGTAAGATTTCACCCTCTTTTAACCGAGACATTTCCTGTTGTGTTTGGGCGTTGTTTGGCTTGACGATGTAGTGTTTATCTGTAAGCCAGTTCATCAACTCAAAGCCATCGGGGAGAACTTGAGTTATGGCAAATAAGCCAATAAAACTGCGATGCCAACTGTTGATAAGTTCGCGATCGCTTTGTGACAAGTCGGGATGGTTTTGGATAAATAAATCCAATGGTGAGGAGTTACCGACTCTACCTTCTGTCGTAAAGCTATCAACCGTTAAGTCCTGTTGGGTATTATCACCGCTTCCACGACGCAACTTCAGTGCTGCATAGGTTTCTAGTGCTTGGGCGAGTTCGTCTTCTGCATCTAGGACAAAATCACTTAAGGCAAGTTTGAGTTGGTGCGATCGCACGAGTACTGCATCCACAGTTTCTTCTCTCGAAATAGATAGTTGTCTATCATAGCTTTTAAGAGAATTTCCGCATCTAGCAATAGCTAGATTTATCTATCGCATTGTCAGTTATTCTCGCAATACCGCACGATTATTATTCTTCTGCTCATATTTTTATCTCTAAAGAGGTATTGACAAAGCTGATTCACATTTAATACCAATTAAGTATGGGCTAGAGGCAACATTCAGCAATTTGTCATTCTCTAATCCAGAAAAATTACCGATAGCTAAGGGACCTTTGCTAAAAAAAGGTTCGCCATAATTTGCACCAATCATTGCACCAAAGTAAATTGCTCTCTCGTATCAACTTGTTACGGATCTAACCCACCCACGCGCCCCCGCGCATTGTCTACACTACGAATTTGGGACGTTTGAAGATTTGAGATTAGCGTAGACGCTCTTAGCGGCTTGCCATAGGCATCGCCTTCCTAACCGAAAAAGATCCCAAATGGGTTCTATATGCAATATCGAGTCCCAGTTCACTTTTGAGGCATTGTTGAATCTATTTATAACTCTGAAATCCTTGTGGCTCCTTTAGTCTGCGACTTCTTTTACTTTTACCATCTGTCGCATTCTTTTTTCAAATCGTCCTAGGCGGGAGACGTTCACGATGATCCGAGTCAATGTTTTCGTTGAAGGACAAACTGAGGAAACCGTCGTCAGGGAACTGCTCTAAGGCTATTTTTTGGATATCTGAACAGTAGATGATCTTAATTTTTCTGAAGTGTAGATCAAAAAATGCTCTACAAAGCACCATTGAAAATCTGATTAGCCGTCAGGTTTAAAGAAGGAAAAGTAGGAGATATAATACGTTCCAAATTCCTAAATTGAGTAACTTGATATTCTTCATCAACGAGATGATAAATAGAAATGGTTGGTTGTTTGGGGTTACCAATAAACTTTCTGGCTCCTAAGGCTGCATAATCAACGATCCAATATTCAGGAATCTTCATTGTTTCGTAATTCCCTAATTTGGTGTAGTAATCATCTTCCCAGTTTGTACTTACAACCTCAATGACCAAAGGAATGGATTCACTTTGAGTCACGGTAGATTCTTTTTCCCACAATTCCTCATTTGGCAAATTAGCATCGTTGATTAATACGATATCTGGTAAGTAACCTGATGATTTTCTCGGTGGTTTTACTAAAGCTGTTTTGGGGATAAAGTATGGCAGTTGCAAGCGCTTATATTCAACGGTAATTTCCCCTGCTAAAAATCCTGTAACTTTTTCATGCTTTCCACTCGGTTGAGACATTTCTACAATTATCCCATCGTGTAATTCGTATCGTCTTCCAGTGTTTTCCGGCAGCCATGCAATAAATTCTTCAAAAGTAAATAGTTTGGGTAAAGCTTGAGCCATATCAAAACCTCCGATTGTTTTGACTTTACTATGGACAGTGTCGGGACTAATCAATTTAGTATCCCAGTACAGGTTAATGCTTGTTCTCAATTTGCCTGGAGTCACGCTTGGAGGTGTTTTGCCAGTTTCTACTGTAGAAGGTACCCTGACACATACAAAGCGGTGGCAACTTCAACAATACGCTCTATGTTTATGCTGCGGAGTACCGATTTCCTGTGGGCGATCGCGTTACAGCATTTAGCTAAGAGAACAATGCTATAATTAATACCTAATATATGCTACAGAATTTTGTTTAAATGAAACGGGTTGAGAATAGCTAACAGTTCTCAAACCAGCTTTTTAACTTTATAGATATCTAGAGAAACTTAACATGAAATCGCAACAACCGATTGAATCAGCTATTTCATATCTCCAAAAAGGACGTACTAAAGGCAATAGTCTACGAGCGAGGTTCTTCGATAAGTTGTTGTGTTTGGGCGTTTTTTAGCTTGCTGAATCATGTTTAAGATCAATTATGTTAAGTATGGGCTAAAGGCAACATTCAGCGATTTGTCCAGATCCAATCCAGGAAAATTACCGATAGCTAAAGGACCCATGCTGAAAAAAGGTTCGCCATAATTTGCACCAATCATTGCACCAAAGTAAATTGCTCTGGCTTCGATAAAGCGTACAAAGTTTCCGCTACTAAGCGCTGTTGGAATATTGTCATTCATCTCTGGAGAAAACTGACTGCGACCATGCATTTTGGCGTCGAAACTTTCATCCTGGCGATCCAACTAACGTCACCGAACAAATTAAGAGACAAGCAGATTACGTAGAGGCAATTGATACCCTCAAGGAGAGTTACCGCTCATTACTGGCGTTTTTAAAGAAGTCCGTACCATTCTTCAGTATGCGTTACCAAGGCTTGGAGGGGTCAAAGCCAGGAGCTGCTGCTGCTTCTGTTTATCTTAGCCACAAAGTCATTCGCCCCACAAAGAGTGGATACGGCAAAATTATTGGCAAGTCTCTGTTCAATTGTAAGAAACTTTATGCGCGGCTCCTATGTATGGCGCGTCCAGAAGACCGATTCATTGTTGTACCCGTTCCCAGACTTCCCGCAGAAATTTCCGGAACTGATGTAGAACAACAGATTCAACTCATTCGCGATTCAGTCTGGTCACCAGTTTCACTGGTCTTGACCAACTGACAACAGTTTTGGCTGCAGGGAATACGCCGATAAATACCTCGGCTTTCAATTTGCCTGGAGTCACGCTTGGAGGTGTTTTGCCAGTTTCCACTGCTGAAGGTACTCTGATACATCAAAGCGGTGGGAACTTCAACAACACGCTCAATATTTATGCTGTGGAGTACCGATTTCCTGTGGGCGATCGCGTAACAGCATTTCTGGAAGGCTATGGTGGAGTCACGTACTATGTTGCTCCTACGTTCAATCCTTATTTAGATTACCAGGATTTTGGCAAAGGTGCAATCTCTGCTTTTGGTCAGCGCAGCCCGATTTATCGTTTGGGTAGCGGCTCTGGAATTGGATTGAACTACAAACTAACTGACCAAATAACATTGAGTGGAGTTTATCTTTCTGATCTCTTCACTGCCAACAACCCAATTCCGGAAGAAGGTTTATTCCAAAGTGGCTATACAGCTTTGGGACAAATCTCTTGGAATCCCAGTAAAAATTTCGGGATCGGTTTAACTTATGTAAATAGCTACTTTCTTCCAGGGGAATTTGGTTTCAACAACTATGGTGGATTACAGCTGACTGGTACAGCAGTTGCCAATACTTTAGCCGGTAAAACTAGTCTGAACTTGATTTCTCAACCATCTCAACCAGTGGTGATGAATTCTTACGGAGTGGAATTGTCCTACCAATTCAGTCCCAAATTTGCTATTAGTGGGTGGTTTGGTGCCAGCTATCCACGTTTAATTAACACCGGAGACGGTGAGATTCTTTACTATGCTCTTACCTTGAACTTTCCTGACTTTGCAAGGAAAGGAAACTTGTTGGCATTTGTTCTTGGAGCGGAACCTTATCTCACACACTTTAATAGTGGCAACCCACAACCATTCAAGACAGATATCCCACTTCACATTGAAGCCTTGTATCAGTATCAGTTGACACCTAACATTTCATTGACGCCAGGTTTAGTCTGGCTAACGGCTCCTAACCAGGACAATCGTAATGGCAGTGATCTGATTACAACTCTCAGGGCTACATTCACTTTTTAGGCTTTAATCAGATTCAAAAAGAAAGTACTAACCCCCTTTCCTTGATATTCAGGTGCAACCGTAATCGCAAGCAAGGAGAGTGCGTTCGGTGACTGATGGTGTTCTCGATCCAAAAATCCTTTTTCGAGAAATTTGTCCCAACCTTCACTCCAGACTTTCTTTATCACCTTGCCAGCAGAAAGGTATCGTGAAACATGAGGCAACGATTGCCTCATTCTGTGCTAAGAGAAAAAGCTGATACTCGGTAAAACATTCAGCAAGTCGAGATCAATATATTCGCCCTGAATAACTCTGAAACTCAAAAACAGGTCAACCAAAATGAGAAGAGCTTGACTCGTTTCGTACTAACTCTGGAAATTCAAGCACTTCTTGTGCCTTGTCGCTTCTCTGAGCAAGAGTAAATAACTTGTAGTCCATAAGTAGGGAGGTAAATTTAAACGCAATTACATTAAATCACCCGTAGATAGCTTTTTGGGGGTTAATAAACGTTTGTTCTCAAGAATACCGATACATCGTAATGGTAGTGATGTGATTACAACTCTCTATCTCTACGTTCACTTTTTAAAGATTAAACTAGAGTCGATATCTCGTAACTTGGCACAGCCACTAAGAGCGATCGCCACATCAAACTCATCTTTTAATAGCGAAATGACGTGAGCAACACCTGCTTCTCCGTCTACAGCGAGTCCCCATAAAATGGGACGGCCTAATAGTACTGCCCTCGCTCCCAAAGCTTTAGCTTTGAGGATATCAATGCCGCGACGGATGCCTCCATCTAATAATACCTCTAAGCGACTATCGACTGCTTCGACAATTTCACTGAGGGCATCTAAAGACGCTATTGCACTATCAAGTTGACGACCTCCGTGATTGGAAACTACAATTGCCTTTGCGCCGCATTCCACCGCACGAGTTGCATCATCACCTCGCAGAATCCCTTTAAGTACTAACGGTAGTGGACTCAATGATTGCAACCATTCTAAATCACGCCAAGTTATGGAGGAATCTAGTTGCTCGGCAAAGTACACTAATAACCCAGATTCTTGATGTTCTTGGGGGATATTGAGTCCTGATAAAGCAAGATTAGCTAATTGTATACCGGGCGGCAGGGCAAACTCATTACGCTTATCTCTTTCTCTACGTCCCAAAATAGGAGCATCCACAGTCACACAAAGTGCTTTGTAGCCAGCAGCATAGGCTCTTTCAACCATTACACGAGTCAATCCCCGATCTTTGTGTATGTAAAGCTGAAACCATTGCAGAGTGTTTTGGAACTGATGACTCACAGCCGCTACTTCTTCTATGCTCTTTGTCGAAAGTGTACTCAATACCATACCTACACCCGCAGCCGCCGCCGCTTTTGCTGTGGCAACTTCACCATCTGAGTGGGCAAGACATTGAAAAGCCATTGGAGCTATCAACAACGGTAGTTGCAGCGGATATCCTAAGACTGAGGTAGTCAAATCACGCTCGCTGACATCTACCAACATTCGAGGTCGAACCTTGTATCGTGCAAAAGCAGCTTGGTTATCCCGCAATGTTGCCTCATCCCCAGCGCCGCTACTGTAGTAGTCAAAGGCCATTTGAGATAGATGTTGTGTTGCTTGCTTCTCGTACTCGAATAAGTTGATGGGTAGAGTGCGATCGCTGTTCAATAGAATTGTCATAGTAGTTCCTTGTCACAGGGCAAAAGCATCTTAACTTAACGCGCTTTTTGTTGAATGGTTGCTTGGGTGCTTTCTTCAGCTTACGAAAATAATCGAGTGCGATATGATCATAAAGCGATCACGTAGCGTAATCACTAACCGGAGCAATGCTGAGTTGATCGGATATAAACATATATAACCATGAATACACAACTTGTTAACTCACTCGTAGAAGTCGTACTAAACCTCTCCCCTGAGGACCAAAAACTTTTTCAATCCAGACTCTATGCTAGACAGGTAAGAACAGTAATGAACAAGAATTCGACATCAACAGAAAAAGCCGAGCAATTTCGTCAATGGGTAGCTCACTTCCCCAAAAGTAGTGATAGCTTACCTGCTGAAGCAAGCCGACGTGAAAATATTTATGGTGATCGTGGTACATGACAAGCTATTTACTGGATACGAATATTATTCTCAGGTTTACTGATACCCACTCCAAAGAGTACGAAATTACAAACAATGCTATTTTTCAAATCTTGCTACAAGGTGGTCAGTGCTTTATTACATCTCAAGTTTTAATTGAATTTTGGGTTGTAGCCACTCGTCCTGTTACTGTAAATGGATTGGGATGGACTGTAGAAGAAACTGAAGAGGCAGTGCAAATGCTAATAAATCAGTTTGAGTGGTTAGAAGAAACACCAGATATATTTCGCCTTTGGTTTAGCCTCGCGACAACTCACAAGATTTCAGGCAAACGTACCCATGATATACGCATACAAGCAGTAACGCTTGCTCATAACATCAGCCATATTCTTTCTTTAAACCCAAAAGACTTTGTCGAAATTGAAGGAATTACTATTATTCACCCCAACAGAATAAATAGTTAGACGATTGACAAATGATTGATTTTATGTGATTCGCTCTTTTTCACGAATGATAGTAACAACAAAAGCCCCCTCGTTTGTAAACTAGGGAGCTTTTGAGTAAAGAATAACCTGGCATAGAGCTATTGTTGCAGGAG
>JAQYWO010000135.1 GCA_029379215.1 Rhizonema sp. PD37 | reverse complement strand
CCTCCTAATACCATTTTGAAGACTGATAAAGAAGTTTGTAGTTGCGCTTCAGCGCTCTTAAGAATATGAGAGCGCTGAAGCGCAACTACGAGCCTGCATTTATTTTGAACACAAGTGCATAAGTTGACTTTGCTGACATCAATATATATGGAGGGACTTGACACGCAGAGAAAACAAAAAATAATCTGTGTGGAGGGCGAGGTTCCAATCCGAACATAAACTTGATTGGGGGGTAACTATGACTAAGAGTATATATGCACTACTCGTTGGTATTGACGAATACGATCCAGCGTCAATTATGACGATACCGTCATTAGAAGGTTGTGTTAATGATATCAAGGCTGTAGAAGCTTATCTGAGGGGAAGGGTTACTAAAGATAGTGAATGGAAATTGATTGACAACAGCGATCGCCCTTGGGTACTTACCAATCAACAAGCTACCCGTGAGGCAGTCATCCAAGGCTTTGAGGAACATCTGTGTCAGGCGGAAAGTGATGATGTTGTTTTATTTTACTATGCTGGTCACGGTGCACAAGAAAAAGCACCACAGGAATTTTTGAAAATAGAGGCAGACGGTTTAGATGAAACTATAGTTTGTTACAACAGTCGAACACAAGCAAGCCGCGATTTAGCAGATAAAGAATTATCTTACTTAATCTCCAAAGTGGCACAAAAAAATCCCCACATTGTAATTGTACTCGACTGCTGTCACTCCGGTTCGGGAACTAGAGATGTATCGAGCGAAATCAAGGTGCGGCGATCGCCTGTTGACTCGCGAGAACGTTCTTTAGACAGCTTCATTTTTAAGAGCGATCTCTCTGCATTAGATGAAATTTTAAATTCTGCTAAAAGTATGGAGCAGAAAACCACAAGTTTAGTATTACCTACCGGAAAGCACGTGATTTTATCTGCTTGCCGAGATTACGAGTTGGCAAAAGAATATCTTGGAGACAATGGGGAACCGCGAGGAGTTTTCTCTTACTTTTTGATAAATACACTACAAAGCACAAATGGTAATATTAGCTATAAAGATTTAGTCAGAAATATTAATGCTATCATCGGCGGTAAAGTGAAAGAACAATCGCCGCAAGTTGATGCAACTGACCGTACTGAGTTAGATAAGGCTTTCTTAGGTGGGGCAATATCTGCGAGCCCTACGCACTTCAATTTAACTTATAATGACAAAGATAATAGCTGGATAATTGATGGTGGTGGAATCTTTGGTGTACCAGCACCGAGCAACGGTAGCGATACCATATTAGCAATCTTTCCCGCTGGATGTACAGCAGAACAGTTACGACAACCATCGGAAGCTCTAGCAACCGTGAAAGTTACCCAAGTACTACCACAAAAAAGCAAAGTGCAAGTTATAAGTGGTAGCGATAAATTATCTCAGAAAGAGACATACTCTGCTGTCGTTATCAGTCTACCTTTACCACCTTTAAAAGTTTATTTTAAAGGCAAAGCCGCAGAATTAAAATTGGTACAGCAAGCACTACAAACAGTCGCACCAGGTGGTAAACCTTCATTATATGTATGTCAAGTCAATGACGCGAAAGATGCAGATTACCAAGTGATAGTGCAGAATAATCAGTATTGGATTACACAACCTCAAGACTCACGTCCTGTGGTTGCTCCCATTCCAGAAGACTCAAATCAGACGGGTGATTCAAATGATAATGCTTTACAAGTCATTTACCGATTAGAACATATTGCTCGTTGGCATAACATTCTGGAACTCCGCACTCCTCCAACAAGTCGCATCAAAACAGATGATGTCCAGATGGAGATTATCCACTCAGAACAAGAAAACTCGAAGTCTGGTTCAGAAATGCGTCTAGAATACACTTATGAAAATAGTGAGTGGACTCCGCCAACTCTGCAAATAAAATTAACTAATAATAGTGATAAAGCTCTTTTTTGTAATGTTCTAGATTTGTCAGAAAGCTTTGCTGTCGATGTGCCATTTTTTGAAGCCAAAAGTAGCGTAAAACTTGCACCCAAAGGGACAATTACAAGTGATGATAGTCTTCAGTTCATTATTCCAGAGTCATACATAAAGCAAGGAACGACTGAATATAAAGATGTATTTAAGCTGATTGTCAGTTCTACAGACTTTCATGCTGATTTTTTAGAACAAGATGGCTTAAAACCCCCTGAAATTAAACGTGATGCGGGAGGATATCAAGGTACTCTTGACCGTTTAATGATAGGGGTTAACTCTCGTGAAGCTGTCAGAGCAACAGGAAATAATGATGATTGGATGACAAAGGAAGTCACGATTACTATCGTGCGATCGCCTGATGCTTACCCAATTCACAATAGTAAAAGCACCTTCTTACAAAATGATCTAGTGGAGGTACAAAGTCATTCAGAATTACAAGCGCAAGTCAACCTTACCTCAGTACCACAAGCTAGCAGAGATTTAGGCAATTTAATTCTGCCAGCTATTTTGCGGCAACAACCTTATGCCACAGAATCCTTCCAATTTACCACAAGCCGAGGAAGTGACCCTGGTTTAAGTGTATTAGAGTTAAGTAACGTCCAAAACTACCAAGTTGTTACCAAAGAAAATCCCCTCAAATTAGTCGTTAATCAATCACTTGCTGACAACGAACACCTGATTCCCTTCGCCTATGATGGTGAATTTTTCTTACCTTTAGGAAGAGGATTGAAAACCGCAGATAGTAAAACAGAAATTACTTTAGAACGGCTAACAGAACCAATTCCATTATCAATAAGTAGCCGCAGTTTACAGAATTCGATCAAAATTTTCTTTGAGAAAGTCGTTAGCGATGTTATAGGCAAACCATTTGCATACCCGATTTTAGCTGTAGCTAATGTAGATGATCAGGACAAAGTAACCTACGAAGCAGAACACCAGAAGGTAACAGCGCAAGTCGCCCAAGCTGAAAAAATTGTCCTCTACATTCACGGCATTATTGGCGATACTGCAAGTATGATTCCCAGCATCAAACATGCTACAGTAGAAGTAAATGGGCAACAGCGTCCACTTCGAGATACCTATGACCTAGTTTTGGCATTTGACTACGAGAATCTAAACACAACGATTCAGGAGAATGCAAAACTATTAGGGGAAAGGTTGCAAGCAGTAGGTTTAGGTCCAAACCACGGCAAACAATTACATATTGTCGCACACTCAATGGGTGGATTGGTGTCGCGGTGGTTTATTGAGCGAGAAGGTGGTAATAAAGTTGTGCAACATTTAGTCATGTTAGGCACCCCCAATGCTGGTTCACCTTGGCCTAAAGTACAAGATTTAGTATTTACAGTTCTTTGTCTGGGATTAAATCAACTTTCGGCAATTGTTTGGCCTACGAAAATCGTCGCAGGGTTAGTGAAGTTTTTGGAAGTCAATGATTTCTCACTTGATGAAATGCAACCAGGCTCCGATTTTCTCAAAGAACTTGCCAAAAATCCAGACCCTGGTGTTCGTTATACCATCATTTCAGGCGATAGGTCGATTTCCAAAGGAGCTATGGAAGTTCAGCCAGAGAAACAGCAAACCAGTCCTTTACAGCGATTACTGAAAAAAGCGTTTGGTAGTGCTGTAGATAAAGTGGTAGATATGGCGTTTTTTGAGCAACCCAACGACATTGCCGTCACTCTAAGTAGTATTAAAAGTGTAAGTGATCAGCGTACACCTCAACCTCAGATATTACTACCAGATACTGCATGCGATCATCTCTCTTATTTTACAACCAAGGCAGGATTGGAGGCATTGGCTATGGCTCTGAAATTAGAAGTCTAGATCTGGATCAACAAAGCCTGCCTCCGCAGGCTTTGATACACCCGACATTCTGCACCTTATCATTCCACATTTTTCTCAAACAATGCGATCAGGATGTGCGCCGTTGCAACACTTCTTTTGTTATGATTGCTGGCTGCTACCTCTTGCTGCTTCTAATTTTTGGCGAATTGCTGCTTGAACTTTCTCGTCAAAATCAGGATCGCTGGGACTTGCAATAATCCTGAGTGGGCGTTGATTGATTCTGTCTAAGTACGCTTGAAAAGCAGCTTGATCCCCGCGATGTTTGAGAAAGTAGTCCTTCAACTGAGCATCAGACATTCCATCATAGTTAACTCGGCTCATCAGCAAACTCCCCATTCGGTAATATTTGAAATTCAAGCTCCTCGTTATACCCAGCTAATATGTACACGTTGCGAGTTCGATTATCAACACAAATTAAGATGTCTAGGCTGAAGCATAGAATACGTTAGCTGGTAGCTAACACAGTACAGGCTCTCAAGTTGGGCAACAGTAGGCATTCAAGGCATTCATTCCACACCTTAATTATTATATCTATTGATATATTGACCTTGAACATAGTTTGTAGGAACAACACTTCGTAAATAGCCTTTTAAGGTTTCGCGGGAAGGGGTGCAAGCTCTATAACTCCGTTCAAATTAGGGCGAATTAGGCGATATGAGAATAGGCAATTTACCTGAAGTAACCAAGCAAATTGCCAAGGGAAAAGCACCAGCTACTATGTATTTATCACGTTTCTACGAACATACCACTGCGGGCAAATTCCTCTTCCTCAGGGCTAAAGACTGGAGTCCGATCTGCAAAGTCAGGATCAAAGTAGTATGTTTCTTGTAAAAATGTTCCTGTGACGATCGCTTCCTCCAATTCCTTGATGTAATCCTGTGCTACCGTGCAAGCTTCCTTGATGCCTACTTCATCTTTTTTGTCCAACAGCTTTTGCAATGTTGTTCTCACCCCTGTTAGTCGTGCCGCAGGCTTGAGTATTCCATAAAGGCGGTACATGCGATCAGTGGCAATGCTAATATGCTTGAGGGCTTTGGCTCGTGCTAGCTCAGAGTCAACACTTGGCCAATAGCGGGTGGTATAGAACGCTTTCTCATCCTTGTGATACCACTCCTCAGAGCGAGCAATTGATGAGGAAACGGTATTATGAAGTTTCCAGAAGAATAAGCGCAGGGACTTCCCATCAACCACAGTAGATAATTTAGCATCTAGTGATACCTCAAAGTTACTCAGTTGGGGATCACGCCCTAGCACCAGATACTCCACAGGATACATTTCCACCTCTTTATTCTGGACGACGTAAGCGTTGAGGTGGTGGCGGCAGTAGGGGCAGGGATACATTGTAGCAAATAGCTTGAAGAAATCTTTAAAGATTGCTACCACCGCTTTCTGTTGCTCAGGTGTTTTAGTAAAGACAATCTCAGCAGTGGTGTGAAAGAAACGCCACACTGCAGGTCCAATATAATATGGGAAGCTGACGCGCATTTGGGAATTCTTCACTTCACTGCGCCCGATATACACATCAATGAATGAGACATACTGGGAAAGTGCACCAGACTCGCGCCCAAACTCCAGACGTTCGCGCCGTTTCTGTACGCCATTGAGGTAGTTGTGTGTCAAAATCCATGCTTGTTTCAGCATTAATTTTTGTGGCGGAGTGCAGTTTAGAAAGTTATCTGTAACATCTGCCCCATAGCGACTAAACTCTTTTGAGCCAATGTTTGCTTCGTACCACTGGTTCAAAGCTGCTTCGTCAGCAATCGTGTTACTTTGAATGTCTGATGCCGTACTGACGCTGAATGCAGCTAGCAGCTTGGGCATGAAGTCTTCATACCAATATGCCACTGGCATCATCGCACCATCTACTTCCTCGGATGCATTTGAGAGGATGACGCGGTTCCACTTCTGAAGATATTTTTTAGGATCTGCCTCTGACGGAGCTGGTGGCGGTGCCATTTCCGCACTCAACTCCATCTTCCTAAGTCGGTTAAGTTCGTTGATAGCGAGTACACCCTCAGCGATATCGCGCAAGTTAAGACTCTTCTTTTTGATGGTGATCGCAAACTCGACTCCAGCAGCAAACTTCTCCTTGACAGTGGCAGACTGACTACGCGCCTTCAACATGGCTTTCTCTTCTGCCAACATCTGAGGTGTTTTTTCTACTGTCTTCCAGTTTTTGATGCGATCTTCTAGTCGAGCATACTCATTGGAGATGGATTCAACTACAGCATCTAGCAAAGGGTTGCAGGCTTTTTCAACTATTCCTAATTCTTTGTATAGTGCGATCGCCGTCTTGACAAATTGCACGAAGTCAGTAATTGTGTAAGGCAGATTTCTCACGCGCAGGTGTGTCTCGTGGTTAGCCGAGAAACTCTCGCGGAAGCTGCGGTAAGCTGCTCCCTGGATTAGACGAAACAAACCAATCTGCATCTGCAAGCGGGAAGTACCGCGCTTGTTTTCTTCTTGTGGGTGTTTGGCGAGTAGTTCTTTGAGCCTCGCTACTTCGGGGCTATCGGTGGGTGCAACTTGCTCGGTGGGTGAAACAGAGGCGATGGCTGCCTCGTTGACGGCAGTTGCTGTAGTGGCGATCACATCTGCGGCGCGATCCGAAATATTGGTAGTCTGTGTAGAACTAACAGACGGAATTGGGGAGTCTTTATAGCCTGTGGCGATCTCTGCTTCAGTTGGGACTAGTTGGCAAAACTCCTTGAAGTCAATCGAGGCATCGCCGTCATGATCTACCTCTTTGATGATCTCGTCCAACTCTTGCTCTGTTAACCCAAACTGGCTCATGACAGATTGTAATTCATTGGTGGTAATTTGACCACTTCCGTTCTCATCAAATACACTGAATGCAAGCTTGAGGCGGCTGTGGCGATCGCCTTGAGTCGCCACCATCAGTGCTTTAAACTCGTCAAAATCAATACTGCCGGAAAAGTCAACGTCCACCTCTTTGATCATGTCGCGCAAGTCTGTTTCATTGGGACTCTGTCCTAATGATTGCATGACCTGCCCCAATTCTTCAGCTGAGATGACACCACTGCCGTCCGAGTCAAACACTTTGAACGCTTCCCACAGTTTTTCCACTTCCCGATCACTGAGAACTTTCTGTTCAAACTTTACAGATGCCATCAATAAATCCTCCCTTGAGGTGTATTATTTAGTTATAATTATAGGTTTATTTGGCTCTTTTTTAAGAATAGATACGTTTACTAACTATCAAAGATCCTGTTGGCGAAATATTGCTAAACAGAGCCTCACGCAATAGACTTGCACAGTGCGTTAGCTTTAGTAGAGCGAATGACGGCTTAGCCCGCTCTCGCAGCGACAGGCGCTTTTGGTTCCTAGCCTTCGTGACAGGTAAGAAGAAAGTACTATTGAACAGGTTTTTTTAATAGCTCATTGATATTTGCAGCATCAGCCATAGTTTTCTCTTTTTAAATCATTATTTATATAAAACTTACATCATAATTCTGGCTTAATTTCAATCGTCAAAAAACATCCTACTTTTACTAACGTCTTCTCCGACTACGTGTAAATCGGGGTATATATAGCACATCTCAATATAGAGCGCTTTATTAACAAAGCGCTCTATATTGATTAGCAATCGCCTCATTATCTAAGATAGGCGTATTATGTCGTTGTACTTGGTCAGCGTTTCGTTTTGTTTGCTTGGATCTAGTAGTCACCAAACTGCTCATTACCTCATTTGATACTTGAATTTACCTGACAATGAAACTTACTTTTATACAAAGTTATTCTGTACAAGTGCCTGCTTTTTCGAGTATTTTAACTGATTGACAAATAGTACTTTCTTCTTATCTGTCACGAATGGGTTTTTAGGGCTTAGCAACTGTAGCGCAAAAGTGCAAAAAGTCGTTTGTCAGCAAAGCCCCTAACTTTCCTTAACTTATCTGCATCGACGCATTTGAATATAGTCACTCTCATTTCTTAACGTTCGCATACGTCTACGACTCCCTACAAGGAATATCATGCCCTGAAAAACTTCCCATTAAATTATAGTAATAATACTTAAGCTTATGTATTTAATATTAGTTACAGTTAATTTAACTACATAAGTTTTTTGCTGATTCTGGTGTCACACTTTTTCATTCTTTATTTATTTATTTATTTTTTATGGATGTATTCGGCTTTGTGCAAGATCTGAGAGTCTAAGAAATTAGGAGAAATACAGGAGAGGCACAAATGAAGCAATTCGAGAAAGTACATTTGCAGTCAATACGCTTCGGATTAACTACAGGTTTCTCAAAACTGCATAAGTAATTACGACTTTAACTAATGAATTATATAGAAGTAGGACATACAGCGCGTAAGTCTTTCTGTTCATAACTACTATCAGGTATTATATCTACTATGACTGATATTAAACGTAGTATAGCAGTGGTAATTGGTGTTAATCAGTATGAAAATGGCATCCCGCCTCTAAAAACCGCTGTCAACGACGCTAGAAAACTCGCGAATATCCTAGAAAATCAATACCATTATCAAGTTCTCCCGTTGTTAGATACTGATGCAACTTACGCGCAACTCAATCATCTATTAACTGCCTTGGAAAATCAAACTTTACCCTTAGCAGATGGTAGTACCATTCAAATTCAACCTGATGATCGGATCTTTTTTTACTTTGCAGGACATGGTATTGCGGTTGATGAACTGAGTAGCAGTGATGTTCCTACTGGATATTTAGTTCCCCAAGACGCGCATTTAGATAATGATGACAGCTTACTAACCATGCAGCGACTGCACGATGCTTTACTCAAACTATCTTGCCTTCATCTGCTAGTTATTCTCGACTGCTGCTTTGCTGGTGCATTCCGTTGGGCAGAAAATCGCGAAGCAGTGAGGCGTTTAACAATGTATCGAGAACGTTATGAACGCTTCATGTCTGGTTGCGCCCAGCAGGTTATTACCTCAGCAGCTAGTGACGAACGAGCCGCAGATAGTTTGTATAGATTAGGACACCGGAATGAGGATTTTGAACATTCGCCTTTTGCTCAATTGCTCTTTAAGGCATTAGAGGGAGACGCCGATTTATGTAAAGATGGTGTGATGACTGCCACAGAAGTCTACGTTTATATACATAGTCAGTTAAGTCAGTTAACAGCGAAACAAACTCCTTGTTTTTATCAACTTAAAAACCATGATAAAGGCGAGTACATCTTTGCCGTTCCTGAATTTGATCCAAACAACTTAGAGTCTGCACCTGCATTGGACGAAAGTACTAATCCTTATCGAGGATTAGAGTCATTTGAAGAACAACATAGCAAACTGTTTTTTGGAAGAAAATCGTTAATTCAAAAGTTAGAGAAAGTCGTAACAAAGCATCCATTAACAGTTGTACTAGGTCCTTCTGGTACAGGAAAATCTAGTTTGGTGAAAGCAGGTTTGATACCGCAGTTAAAGCTCGGTGACAAACAGTGGCGAATACTTGCGCCTATTCGTCCCGGAGAAGCACCCTTCAAAGCTTTAAACAAAACACTGGAAAAAGAAAAGATGCCAGTGTTTACTGATAACCCAAATGCTTTTGAGCAAGAATTGCAAACATTGGTTCATAGCGTTAAAGCATGGACTCAGGATCACCCACAGATTATGCTACTGCTGGTGATTGACCAATTTGAAGAGTTAATTACTCTGTGTCATGATGAGCATGAGCGGATAAAGTTTTTAGCTGGTTTGGCAAAGGCAATCAAGGCTTTTCCAGAGCAATTACGGATTGTGGTGACTTTACGTTCAGATTTTGAAGCGCAATTTCCGGATAAACTTTTGGAACCAGATGAGCAATTGCCAGATAAACTTTTGGAACCTTGTTACCCAAAGCGGTTTATTATCTCTGCAATGACGCGGGAGGAATTGCGCTCTGTGATTGTCAAACCAGCAGCGGAAAAAGCATTGTATTTTGACCCACCAACTTTGGTAGATCAGTTGATTGATGAAGTCGTACAAATGCCTGGTGCTTTGCCTTTGCTTTCATTCACGCTGAGCGAACTTTATCTCAAGTACATCAAAAATGTTAAAAAAGGAGAAGCTAGCGATCGCGTAATTACTACTAAAGATTATGATAAACTAGGAGGAGTGACTCGTAGTCTTAGCCATAGAGCGAATCGTGAATGTGAAAAGTTAGTCGAACTTGACCCCGCTTACGAGCAAACTATCAAGCATGTAATGCTGCGGATGGTGGCAGTAGGTACGAGTGAGTTAGCTCGCAGACGAGTGCTATATCATGAACTAAATTACCCTGAGCCAGAACAGACAAGGGTTAATCAGGTCATCGAAAGTTTTGCTGCAGCACGCCTGCTGGTAAAAGGAAAAGACATCGAAGGCAGTTTTTACATAGAGCCAGCTCACGATGCTTTGATGCGGGGTTGGTCAAAGCTACGTCAATGGAAAGATCATGAATTAAATTCTGTACTACTGCAACGTGAGTTAACATTGATCGCCTCTAAATGGGCAATGGAAAAGCATAATAAAAAGGCGATGGGTCTTTTGTGGGATCATGACCCTCGCTTAGAATTAGTTAAGCAAGTATATGAGTCTGATGATAACTGGTTAAATTCTCAAGAGTTGGATTTTCTCCAACACAGTCTTTGCCAGAAAAAAAAGAATTTCTTCCGGACATTTACCCTAATGACTACAGCGTATGTAGTTGGAAAGTACATCAAGATCAGGATCTAAGGCAATACCCAAATTTTGGATTGACATGTTTCTGGTGCCTTTAGGTTGTATAACCTTGTTTACGAGCTATAAATATGTCTATATAAAATAGTTGTGATGTTGAGGCAAAAATCTGTATGATAAACTACCAACCGGATCAAGAAAAGGCAACCAATGAATCCTTCTCCACTGATGAACTCGTGAACGATGTTATCGAGGTTTCAACGAGTATTAACCATGTGGAAGTCATTGAGAACGTCATTCACAGTCTGCAACAAGACGATAGTGGTATGGTCAGTCAATCCTCAGAAGATGGCTATCAGTGGAAGTTTAAGTACGGTAGCGTGGAAGTATTTGTTCAACTGACTGGAAAAACAGATGAAGATAGCCTAACAGTTTGGTCTCCCGTACTAAAGTTACCTGCACAAGATGAATCCAGGCTAATGCGGCAATTATTGGAGATGAACTGTTCGAGTACCTTTGAAGCCCGTTTTGGCATTATTGAAAATCAAGTGGTTGTTATATCGACACGCACCCTAGCAGATCTGTCTCCTGGCGAAGTTTCCCGCTTGATTACTATTGTGGCAACCATCGCCGATAATAACGACGATGCGTTACAATCCGAGTTTGGTGTAGCTCTCTCTTAAAAATGTGATACTTTAGTTTGGGATAACTTTCCTTACTGGGAGTTTAAGCCCGAATAGGACTAAGAGAAGATTGAACCTTCCCAAATATTCTCCTAAGCCGTCTTCATCAGTTGACCAACGAGTTTAGAATAAAGCTATGGCATGAGCTCCTGAAAATTTGAGAGGGTGTTTTTCACTCCTTTCGATGTTCCTTATATCACCGTTTAGGGAGAGGGGGGACTCGAGATAGTCTTTGGTGATAAGGGGGCTAGGGGAAGAGTTTAAGAAGAAATTAGATCGGTAATCTTACACTCGTGTTGGGAGTAGCTCTGAGTTGACAATGTCTGGGACGTGGCATCAGTTTGTAAATCTTTGCCAGAGTTGTTAAAACCGTCCATAATACTTAAAACTCAAGTCCTATTTTTACTAAGTATGGAGGATTACCATGCAGCGTATATACAGCGTCACGATGATACTGAAGCACTACGTAAATCCACGAGAAAAATAGCTGTTATGCACTTTGGTGGTATTACTATTGAGTGTTTGCTAAAGTCAATAATCTTTGCTACCCTGCCAAAGGCTGCAAGTCAGGAATGGAAGACAGAGTCCAATAATCCAGGACATACGATTACGAATCCAGGACATAGTTATACTGAGGCTTTGAAACGATGCAACAAACTCTACTCACGAGTTCAGAAGTTTCCAGAAGTTATGAAATGGGTGACGGAGGTGGAAAATCCAAGCCAACATTTTATAGATATGCGCTATTCTTGCAGTGAGCCTGATGATGCAAGTTACAAACACTGGCTAGAAACTTATCATCGGCTCAGAGAGTGGTTACAAAAACAAGCCACTCAACTTTGAGGAGAATGAAAATGCAGGAGACATGGCAACAGTCACTTAAGCAACAACTTATAAACGAGTATGTGCAGAATTCGCAAGAGTGGATTGATATAAACATTTCTACATCAGGGTTGCTGAATCTAACTGTTGTCAGCGATCGCTTTATAGGTTTATCTATACCTCAGCGCAAGGAGCAGGTATTGAGCTTCCTTGATGAATCACAGATTTCTCATTTATCTCCTGGTTTTTTCTCTCTGTATACGCCTCAAGAAGCCAAATCTCTGAATCTTTCACGTTCACAGCTTGTTAATGGAGCCTCAGTCTACACTTGGCAGGATTTAGCTATACAGGCAGCGAATCCTCAAAATCAATCTCAAGCACTTGTACACGAACCCCATGTGCCAAGGACAGTGACATTTTATTCCTTCAAAGGGGGAGTAGGTCGAACGACTGCATTAACCCATGTTGCTTGGATTCTGGCAATGCGTGGTCGCAAGGTTGTTGCTGTTGATTTAGATCTAGAGGCACCGGGGTTGAGTACAGCATTCAACCTAAATCCACAACCAAGGTATGGGATTGTTGACTATTTTTATGAGCGTTCTTACTTGCCGAATGGAGTTGCGCCAAATATTCCAGTTACTGAAATATTTGGTGAAGTTAAAATACCCAACGCTACAGGAAGAGTATTCGTTGTCCCTGCGGGTTCCCTAGATTTAGATTATGTTTCTAAGGTTGACGATCTTCGGGCTACTACCGTTCTTGATAGTGGAGAAAATCTTTGGTCTATTTTTAGCCGTGAAATTCAAGACCAATTGAAGCCTGATATTCTGTTAATTGATTCTAGAACTGGAATTAATCAGTGGGGAGCTTTATCATTACTCCAAGCCGCTGATGAGGTAATTGTATTTCTTTTTCCCAATGAACAAAACAGACAAGGAATTGAGCTTCTTCTGCAATCACTTCAAGCTCTCAAAAATATATCAATAAACTTTGTTTTCAGTCCAGTTCCTGATATGACTGACAATGGCTTGAAGAAAGTCAGACAAATTTGGCAGTCCTTAGATAAAGTGAATAAAACTTCAACCAATGGAAATGATGAAACGGATGAGGATAATGAAGGTGAATTAGATTCAAATGATTCTCCAACTGAAATAGATCTACTGGTAGTTCCTTACCTTCTGCCAATTGCTTTGGCTGACAGCTATCCTGTGCCTGCATTATTAGACTATTATAATAAAATTGCAAACCGGATTGATGACAAGACTGATGAGCTTAAACGAAAAGCTGTCTTAACTGGCACAGATGATCGCTGGAAGATTATTAAAAGCCTGGAATTTCCTGAGGTTAACGCTGCTGACCATAGGCAAGATTTAAGTCAACTCTTTCAGCGTACTACTGATTTTGACAAATTTTTAGACGATACGACCTGTCTCATTAGAGGTCGAAAAGGTACTGGTAAAACAGCTCTCTATTGGCTTTTGCTACAGCACAACAGTGCTGCTCAACACCTAGCTCATGGTCGCTTGGATAATACAATGTGCTTTTCTGTTCACGGTAGATACGAAAGCCGTCCATCCCGTGATGAGTTTCAAGTAATTCATCAAAGTTTAGTTAGAGGAGGTAAAGCCTGGGAAGCTTTTTGGAGAGCCTATTTATTGCTTAGAGCGTTTCAATCAAAATGCTTTACTTTTCCAAAAGGAAGTAAAGGTGAAAAATATAAACTTATAAAGAGTATCATAGACAGTTTACCAAGCGAGGGTTGGCAGTCTGAACATACCAAATCATTAATTCAGTTATCAACTGATTCGGACTTGCGACTCATAGTTATAGATGCACTAAATCTCATCAATGAACAAGCCCGTGAAAAGTCCAAAATATTTTGGTTTCTTTATGATGATTTAGACGAAGATTTTTTGGAAAAGGAGGGGATACGACAGCAAGCTCTAACTGGCTTATTTCAGTTTATCCAGGCTTGTGATGCACGGCGATTAATAGCGATTCGATTCAAAATCTTCTTAAGAGAAGATATTTGGAATCGCCTAATTTTTGATAATAAAAGTCATTTTAATGGACGGGATATTCTCTTGCAGTGGAATAGAATTGATTTTCTCCGATTAGCACTTCGCCAAGCAATCCAATCCAAAGATTTTAAGAATTTAGTTGATCGATTTTCTCCGGTGGAGAGTATTGATCAAGCTAGTGAAGAGGTGATTGAGAGAAGTTTGGAATTGCTTTGGGGAAGTCATCGAAGAAAAGGTAGTAAGGCTAAATATGTATCTAGATGGGTCCATGAACGTTTAACAGACTCAAGTGGGACTACTTTTCCTCGAAGTTTGAGTATATTGCTCAAGGGAGCAAAAGAGCAAGAGTTAAGCTATAGAGGACAATCATCAATCAAATCGCCTACAGATCGTCTACTTCGAGGAAAATCTCTAGAAATTGGCTTGAAGAAAGCATCAAAAGAACGCTGCAATGCGATTCAAGAGGAATATCCTGATTTGATGAAGTTTTTTAACTCTCTCAAAGATGTTTCCGCCTTATTGTCGAGAGACGAAATGCAAACGGTGTGGCAGGAATCAGCACAGGATGTCATCTCATCTTTTGATGAATTTACAGATTTTATAAGTGAAATTGGTCTTGCAGAATGGCGTAAGGAGGAACGCTATAAATTCGCAGACATTTATGTATATGGTTTTGAGATGATTCGTAGAGGTACGGTTTAGGTGAATTCCCGAATATGGCGACTGATTCCTTTGCTGGAAGCCTCTGGCAATGTGCAGATGGCAATTGACTGCTGGTTGCTAGAACAGCAAAAGTTAGGGCATCCCCCAACTTTGCGGTTTTACACTTGGTCACCACCTGCCATTTCTTTAGGCTATCATCAACACAAATACCCGGAACATTGGCAGCATCTGTTTTGGCGTGAAAAGAAAGTGGAGTTAGTACGGCGTCCTACAGGGGGTAGAGCGGTGCTACACCAAGGAGATTTAACTTACGCACTTGTCGTCTCTGGACTCACTGGTAGTCGTGTTCAGATCTACCAAAAAATTTGTGAGTTTTTGATACAAGGGTGGCGATCGCTTGGCGTAGATTTGTACTACGGTACAGCTGGAAGCGGCTACATCCACAACCCAAACTGTTTTGGCACGGCAACTGGTGCAGATTTAATTTTGCCAAACGGTAGCAAACTCATCGGCAGCGCCCAACTGCGACGAGGCGAAACAATTTTGCAACACGGTTCCATCTGCTTGCAACCAGATACAGATTTGTTTGCACAAGTCTTTGGTACGGCATCACATCCAACCCCGCAACTTCCTCAACATCTGGATATTGAGAAGATTATTGATGCTTTGATTGCAGCAGCAAGTCATTGTTTTGGTATCCAGTTAGAGGTAAAACCGCTTTCTGATGATGAGTGGGAAGCGATTTTGGCGAGGTGAGGCATGTTGGTGTGTTACTTTCACCAGAAGACCGATGTTTTGCTCAATCTGTTTATTTAACCAGCGAGCAGGCAGCAAGATTGGGATTGTCCAATCTCTCAACTAGTGTGGAAGAGTAGTATATCTTGTTTTGGACTTTTGAGTCTGGAGAACTTTTCTCTGGAAATTATCCCAGCATTTATGGAGAATAGCCTTGCTTAGCAAGTGCGATCGCATATTTTTGAAATGCAGTATACTCTAATGTCAATGAGTCACTATGCTGATTAGTGAGTTAGCACAAAGAAGAGGTTTTTCAATTGATACAATTCGTTTCTATGAGAAGAAGGGACTAAATGATAGCATCAATGTACTTTAATTAAAGATAGTAATATTCATCAAAGCACACATTTTCCAATGTTTTCAAAATTTTTGAAGATTACCTCATAACATTATTTTTTTAATATCAATGAGATTTATCCAGAAGAAACTGTCAAAGAATCAACGGCGACGTCGGTATCCAATCATTCATATTAAGATTAACGATGGACAGTTTAAAATCCAGGGCTTAGGCAGGTGGTATTCCTACTGGCGCGATCCTTATCATCTGATGTTGACAATTCCCTGGAGTGGGTTTTTAGGGATAATTGCTCTATTTTATTTAATGACCAATGCCATGTTTGGTTTAGCTTACTTCGCTGGAGGAGATTGTATTGCCCACGCCAAACCAAGATCTTTTCTAGATTGCTTTTTCTTTAGCGTGCAAACTTTAGCGACTATTGGCTATGGTGATATGTACCCTAAAACAGTATATGCCAATGCCGTTGTCACATTGGAAGCGATAACAGGTATCGTGGGAGTTGCCGTACTGACTGGTTTATCCTTTGCGCGTTTTTCCAGACCGACTGCCCGTGTCATCTTCAGCCATGTAGCAGTTATCGCACCCTATGATGGGGTACCTTCCTTAATATTTCGCACAGCAAATAAACGCGGTAACCAAATCCTTGAGGCGCAGTTACGAGTGTACCTGATGCGTGATGATGTGACTGCTGAAGGGCGTTTCATCCGTCGAATCTACGATCTCGAATTACTGAGAAACCAAACACCTACCTTTTCACTGAGTTGGGCAGCTATACATCCAATTAATGAGTCCAGTCCTTTATATGGAATGACACCAGAATCCTTAATTGCCACGAAAACTACGATTGAGATTTCTTTAAGTGGAGTTGATGAAACAGTTCTACAGCTTATCAATGCTCGGCACACATACAGTGCCCAGCAAATATTGTGGAACACCAGGTTTGTCGATATCTTCCACCGTAGCGGTGATGGACACCGCTACATAGACTACAACTACTTTCATAACGTGGAGCCATTGGAGTCAGGAGATTGACTCAAGCATCTTCTTGGGGCAGTGTTTCTACAGGTTTAACGACAACACGACCGTTCTCTACCACAGTGCAGTTTTGTGAAATGCTTTTACCACTGTCAACCGAGGTATGAGCAAACTGTTGGTGGTGGCGAATATTCTGCTCTTGCTGTTGGTGAAGACTCACTGCACAACAGGCGGCGTTTACAAACGACATATTTGGTACTTTGAGCGATAGTTATATTATCCCTCAAAGTACGGTTTTAATGAGGAAATTATTAAGAAAGCTTATAAAAAAAAAACAAAATGTTAAGCAGTCAGTTCTGAAGGGCATTTTTTAACCGAAGGCGGCACAATTTGAAATCTAGTACAAGAAGCTCGGAAATAAAGCTACCACGCAAAATTACTGGCAAGCCTGCAAGTCAAGCTTTGTTAATTTTTAACTCGTGTTCGGAAATTTTGCGCTTAGCGAAGGAGCGCATCTCATAGGAAACAGGACACGCAACTTCTTTTCAATGTAAGCTTGCCAAGATGAATTTTTAATTCCGTGTAACGGTTATCTAGGTGAAGAGTATTAACAGTGAATAGCTCAATGCTTACATTGAAAGGTAGAGGACAGAGAGCATCCGGAAAGAAATATTAATAAAATTAAGCCTAAGAGCATTTTTTGCGCAAGTCCTGTACTTTATTAATTTTCTTTACTTACTTTGAATTTGTATAATCTAAATCATTATTCTTTCACTTGTTTAAGAAAGCCGCTGGTAATAGGAAAAAGTTAAAATCAAGCAAGTAACCAAGTTAAAACTGTACTTTATCACTAAAAATTAAAATCTTTTTGACTGAATACCAAATTGATAAATATGGATCGTCGTAAATTTATCAGATATGCAACTTTAGCAGGATCTAGCTTTACCTTTGCTAGCTGTTCATCAAGAAAATTTCATCCACATAATGAGGTGTTAACGCCTGCATCATCTATAGTGGAACAAGAACCTCTGAAGGTAGGGTTTGTTTATTTAGGATCTGTGGGCGATATTGGGTGGACTTATGCCCATGATTTAGGTCGCAGAGAAATGGAGGAAAATCTTCAGGAAAAGGTGAAAACAACTTTTGTCGAAAATGTCAACGAAGCTGGCGAAGCTGAAAGAGTGATTCGTCAACTGGCACTAGATGGAAACAAGTTAATTTTCACCACAGCCTTGAGTTATATGAATCAAACAATTAAAGTTGCACAAGCCTTTCCTGATGTTTTCTTTGAAAACTGTAGTGGATACAAACGCGCAGCTAATGTTGGTACTTATTTAGGACGTTTTGAAGAACCACAATACTTAATCGGCATGATTGCTGGTAAGATGACGAAATCAAATGTGATTGGTTTTATCGGAACATATCGCATTCCCAAAGTCATTCGGGGGATAGATGCATTTACTCAAGGATTGCAATCAACAAATTCCGAGGCAAAAGTCAAGGTTGTTTGGATGCAAGGTTGGTACAATCCAGCGAAAGAAAGAGAAGCAGCACAAACTTTGGTAAATTTGGGTGCTGATGTGTTGATCGCCGATACCAACTCTGCTGCTGTTGTCCAACTAGCAGAGGAAAAAGGTATTTATGCTTTTGGACATAACACAGACATGAGTAATTATGGTCCAAAAGCGCATTTAACATCAGTTGTTAATAAATGGGGCAAATTTTATATCAACCAAGCTTTAGCTGTTATCAATGGGACATGGAAGTCTGGAGATGTTTGGGATGGTATTAGTCAAGAAATGGTAGATATTTCTCCACTCAATCCCGTGATTCCCCAAGATGTTCAACAACTGGCGATGGTAAAGCGTGAGGAATTTGTTCAAGGTACCGCACACCCCTTCGATGGTCCGGTAAAAGATCAAAGTGGTAAGATTCGAGTACCAATAGGTCAAGTGTTGAGCGATCGCGAACAATTAGCAATGAATTGGTATGTAGAAGGCATTGAAAGATCTATTGCGAAGCGAACATAATAGCATGTTGGTTGAAGACTCCCACGGCCTATAGTCTTTGTCATTACCAACATCTTTTAAAGTAACACAGCGATGTACTAGTCTCAGGGTGTAGAGTTGGAAAATTTCAACAAACCTCCAGAATTGGGCTTTGATAATAATGGGGAGATCTCTTTTGAGCAGGGATAGGCGTCGTACAGATAGAGCGGTGTTCCGGAGGAGTCGATGACACTTGTTCGCCCAGAGGAAAACTCAGATTGCGAAAGCGCTTCGGGGAGGCGATCGCCGTCAATCCTCAAGTTCGTATACCGAAGATGATGTCCGAGTGGAATGAACTGCGAGCGACTTACCGATTGATGTGGGTGGGATATGATGTCATACTCATACACCAGAGCATTGCTCAAACGCATGAAAAACAAAGAGAGAGTTAGTAATATTCAGCTTTAAGGTTATCCTGCATGTGCATACCATCGATTTTTCAGATCGAACTTGGGTTCTTAAAAAGGAAAAAATATTGAGAATAGAAGATATTTATTGCTAATTTCAGCAAGTTGTTGATAATAAACACATTCTTTTATGCTACTTGCCTATATAATCAGATAAATGAACATGACTAAGGGTTGTCCAAAGAGTGTCTAGTTCAAAGAAAACGGGATAATCTACACTCCCCTCTATATGGTCATTTCCACTCATTATTATGATTTTAGTTTTGATTAATTACAGAAGATAGGTATGATACTAATAACAGTTTGAGTAAGTAAGCAAATACCTTGGTCAATCGACCAAGGTATATTTTTTTCTCGGGTTAAATGACAATAATTTTTAGTTCATCTGAACGACACTCTTAAAACTTTTGTCGTCGAGCTATTCCTATTTGAGTCATCTGCCTGGATTTCTCACTATATATCCTATTGACAAAAAAACATTTTATGCATTATAATAATTGATCGATAGCTAGGCCCGGTGCAAGCATCATAATAGAACTGACAAAGGCTATGGCTCAGACAAACTGGCGATATAATCGGCCTCCGATTTTTGCATTTCATCCACCATCTGTTTGCTACGACGTAGATAGGCAACAAACAGCAAAATTGAAAATGCGATAATTACCAAACCGATTAAACCACCAGAAAAAGTGTCATAGAAACCGTGTAATACAGCACAAATTGCTATACCAATAAATATAATAGGTCCTTGTCTAGATGGGTTGATTGCTGCTAGCCCCAAAAAGTAACCAACAATGCCTGCCCAAATAGCGTGATTCAATGGTAGAGAGACAAACCGGATGGTATTACTAAGTATATAAATGCCAAAATTACTTTGCCCTGCTACTAAATCTACAGCATATCGAAAGGAATAATTAACACCTTCTGCGATCGCAAATCCCAATCCTGACACAGATCCATAAAAAGCTGAAGTTAGTGGATCTTTTAATTTACCAGGACGTAGTAGAAATAGATAAACTGGCATTGCCTTACATGATTCCTCCAATACACCGACTCCTAGTACGAAGCCAATAATACGTGGAATCAACCCTTCATCATGAGCTACAGTGTAAAGAATACTGAAGGGAGGAACTGTTTGAACAACTAAAAGTAGTGGAATACCTACAAAAGAAGTGAATAAAACACATTTGAGCGTATTAACCCAGGAAAACTGTGCAGGCTTGAGTAAGTTATATAGCACTACTCCCCAGATAGAACAATAGTAAATCCCTAATATCCAAGATATTTGTTCAAGACCCCCCGTAATAGCAATAAATCTCACCACCAGAGGGAATAGACCAAAATATAGTAAGAGTCTAACAGTATTACTATTGTACAACTCGGAACTAAGAGCCTCTTTATATGGGACAACAGAGGAGAACTTGAATTTCCGTAAAGTTGCTAAAAATACTGAGCTTTGTGATTGCTGTTTTACTGTTGAGACTTGCGTAATATTACTTGGATGACTAAATTCAAATTCTTGACACCAATCAGGAAATTCCTCTCCTAACTTTCGCCCGTAAACTTTGACATTCTTGATAAATTCAAGTTTCAACCCGAGCAATTCTCGGTATATCTTTGGTACTAAAATTGTTTTATCTAGAACCTGTATTGACTCTAGTATAATCTGCAAGCAATTATTTTTCAGGCTGACTTTTACAGTAATATTGTCTTGCTGTATCGATTGGTTCAAGATGGTTGTAATTGCGACTATATTACCTTGACTAGCAAGCTGCTTGAGGTTAAGCTGCTTTTTCGGATTTTCTAGATGAGAAATATCTGGCTTATTGACGTCTAAATTAAACGGTTGTGTTTCTCCCAATTTAAACTCTTCAATCCAATTTGGATAAACTTCACTTATCCGTTGTCCATAAAATTTGACCTTTTTAATCTGCTTAGCTCCTAAGTTGTTCATTTCCTTAAGGAGAAAAGTAACCAAAGGTTGTCGATCTAGAACTTGACTAGATTTTAGCCATACATGTAAGCAATCATCCTGAAGCATGGCTTCTACTGTGACACCTTTTGGTTGTAAAGAAAGGTTCAATAAAGATGCAATAGCTTCTACATTTCCCTGTTTAGCAAGTTCCAAAATATTTTCTGGCGTCATAAGTAGTTAAACATAAGAGTTAAAAAATTAACATTTTACTTTATAAATTTACTTTTTACCAGTAAAAATTATCTTAGCAAATTTTTAAATATAGCGGGTTTCGTG
>JAQYWO010000134.1 GCA_029379215.1 Rhizonema sp. PD37 | reverse complement strand
GGTTACATCAGTCTATTGTTAGTTTCCCTTAACTCTAACGATAAGTCAAGGTCAGTTATCAACTTGTTGTACCAGGTGATCAAAATCATCGAAAACCGCAGCAGCATCAATAAGAAACGCGTCAAAACTAGAAAAACGTCAAAATTAGAAAAATATCTGTAATTACCAGGATGTTTGGCAAAATAGCCTAGTTAAGAGTCAAATAAAGATGGTCTTTTAGGTTAACTTGAAGCAGGTTTTTCGGTTTTCGCTCTTCTAGATAAGAGAAAATTATTCTCATTTTCGACTTACTGGGTGTTAGACAAGTCATTTTTCGACCCTACGCCCGGTTAAGGGCAACCGTGTTTTACAATGGTGCATCTGAAGAAAACGTTTCTAACATCTTTTCGTCTTGTAAATCTGGTGTTTGAATAATAAATGGTAAATCAGCTCCCACAAAACCCCTGAGGATGCGTTCTGGAGTTTCAGGAAAAACTATAAATAGAGGGTATATATTATTGGTGCCCTCACTCAAAAGATGAGTGTAGCGGGGAGGCATCAGCCACTCATATTCTTTATCCAGCCAAACTTGTGTTTGTCGCCAACGCCCTAATAAGTCAGAAAAGTCTTCATGGGGACGATGAATGAAGACAATAATTTCGGATCCTGTTTTTATTTTCCACTCCGGATCGCACATCAAAATTCCCAGTTCGCAAGGTAGAAGAGTTGCTTGTGCAGGTTTTGCGATGTCACCACGAAAGCGGATAATTGGTAGGGGAATAGTGATGAGGCTTTCATCGGGACGCCGTAAACTGGGAATCATTTCTAAATAGGGGCGGTGCTGCTTAAGGAGAGCGATCGCAGCTAGGCGATCGCAACATGAAGTTAAGCAAATTTCGTAATAGTTTTTTTTTACAGACATTGTTATTGAACTAAAAAACAGGTAAGCAATCAGAAATCATGTAAATTTTTTGCTTGAACCGTCCCTTTTCAAAGTCATACATGTTAGTAACCGATCTTATCTAAGAAGTCTGATTTCTTGTTCTTTGAGTATCTGTTTACAAGTCTTATATTTTTAGCCTCTAACTGATAATTCCCTAACCAAGCTTATCAAAGACCTTAAACATAGGTAGATACATTGACAACAAAATTGTGCCTACCATTCCACCCAGAACCACAATCATAACTGGTTCTAAAATACTAGTAAGTGATTTGACTGCTTGTTCAACTTCATCCTCATAAAAATCAGCAACTTTCATCAACATACTATCTAATTCTCCAGTCTCCTCACCGATA
Source organism: Rhizonema sp. PD37 (assembly GCA_029379215.1). Taxonomy (GTDB): domain Bacteria; phylum Cyanobacteriota; class Cyanobacteriia; order Cyanobacteriales; family Nostocaceae; genus Rhizonema. Next base: position 20,272 of record JAQYWO010000134.1, on the reverse strand, counting down.
CTAATCATTTGAATTGCCATAGAAGGAAAAACTTTCTCTCTTTGCAAAGCAAGACTAATAACGCCGCCTTGTTGAATGTCTACACGTGCAGCATCTATAGCGTTAGCAATCACTTGGTTTCCGGATGTATCTCTGACAATTTCTAAACAAGTAAGGATTGGTACACCTGAACGTGTCAAAGCACCAAATGTACGGCTAAAGCGAGCTACTGATGATTTTTGAATTAGGTCTCCAAATAAAGGCACTTTTAAGGAAATACGGTCAATAGTTTGACGCCCGATAGGAGTTTTATAATACTGTTTATAAGCAATATTTCCTCCTATGACAATAGCAAAAACGACCAAAAGCCGCCAGCTTCTCAATACTTCGCTTATCCATAGCATAAACTGCGTTAAAGGTGGCAATTCTGTTCCTAATTCTATAAAAATTTTGGCAAAAATTGGAATGAGAAAAACAGTCATGCCGATAAAAATAGCAGTTGCCAAAAAACCAACTACCATAGGATAAGCCATTGCTGATTTAATTTGATTCTGTAACCGAGCTACATCTTCTAATAACTTTGCTAAGCGATTCAGTACTTCATCTAGAACACCGCCAACTTCACCAGCTTGAACCATACTGACATACAAACCATCAAAACATTCAGGATGCTTGCGCATTGCATCTGATAGATTCACTCCGTTTTGGACATCTGCACTAATGTCTAAAAGAGATTTTTTCAATTTTGGGTTACTGCATTGCTCTGACAATACCCCTAAACTTCTAACGATTGCGACTCCTGCATTCGTCAAAGCAGCAAATTGACGGGAAAAGACAGCTCTATCCTTAACCGAAACTTTGATAAATGAGTGTTTAATTTTTTGGAAGTCAAATTTAAAGCCTTGCGATTGCTTGATATCTTGAATGACAAAACCTTGCTGTCTAAGATTAGTACGAGCTTCCACTAAGGATTCTGCGTTAAGTGTTTCTTTTCTATATTTTCCCTGTGAATCACGAATGCGGACAACGAATGTTGGCATACAGATTATGAATGGTGAATTATGAATGGTTATGCGCTAATTGTTAGTTATTAGTTTTAGATAATAAAAAACAATTAACAATCAGAGTATTATTTCTTCACAGCAACACCATTAGCAGCAGTTGGTGCTGAGCCACCAATGAGGCGTTGGATTTCGTCGGGTTTAGAAGTCTTGGACATTGCGGATTCAAAAGAGATTGTTCCGTTTTTATAATAATCTGCTAAAACTTTCTCTAAAGTTTGCATACCCAATTTTCCACCTGTTTGGATGGCAGAGTAAATTTGTGCTGTTTTACCTTCCCGAATTAGGTTGGAAATAGCGGGAGTAACAATCATAATTTCTTGTGCCATGACTCTACCAAACTCACCCGGTTTGGGATTTTTTTTAGGAACCAAAGTTTGGCTGAATACTGCCACTAGGGAGTTAGACAACTGTACTCGCACTTGGGTTTGTTTTTCATGAGGAAAAACGTCGATAATCCGGTCAACTGTCTGTGCTGCGGAACTAGTATGTAAGGTACCGAATACCAAGTGTCCTGTTTCTGCGGCAGAAATAGCCAAGGAAATTGTTTCTAAGTCGCGCATTTCCCCCACTAAAATAATATCTGGGTCTTCCCGTAGGGCTGCTTTTAAGGCATTGGCGAAGCTTTTCGTATCTTCATTCAGTTGCCGTTGATGAACTAAGCTTCTGATTGGTTCGTAAACAAATTCAATCGGGTCTTCTACTGTCAAAATATGTTCCGCCCTAGTACGGTTAATCAAATCAATCATTGCGGCTAGAGTCGTCGTCTTACCAGAACCAGTTGGCCCTGTCACTAAAATTAGTCCTCTCGGTTTATGTGACATTTCTTTGACAACATCTGGCAAACCTAATTTTTCAAAATTAGGAATTTTGGAACTTAATGCTCGTAAGCAAGCGGCGTAAGCACCACGCTCTTTATAGACATTGACGCGGAAACGAGCCAATCCCTTTACACCGTAGGAACAATCTAACTCCCAATTTTGCTCTAAGTTTTTACGTTGGGAGTTGTTGAGCATACTAAAAATTAACCTTTGGCATTGATCTGCACTCAACGCCTCTTCTCCAATAGGAGTAAGTTTGCCACTGATACGAAAGTAGGGAGGCAAGCCTGCTGATAAGTGCAGATCGGAACCTCCCTTTTCAATCAATTGCTCCATTAAATCTTCAATCATTAAATCCATCTTGATTATTTGTCCTTTGTTATTTATCTTTTTTCTTGATTAATGACTAATGTACGGGCGGGTTTTAGGATATTTTTCGTTTCCACAGGCGGAATTTGACAATGAAACCCGCCCCTACTAATCTTGAAACCTTGGTGTCATGCAGTAGGGACAATCGAGCCATTCTGGTTTTAATTCAGCTTGACAAGTCCGGCAAGTGAGACCGCTTTTACGTTTGGCTTTTAACTCTGCTTCCAAACCTGTATCGGTGAACGTTACCCGTTCTACTTCTTCTAAGGTGGTATCGCCTTGACGCACTAAATCTATGCTGTAAGCCAATAAGGTTTTCATCCCTTCTTCTACGGCTACTTCTTTAATGCGTTCTGTTGGAGCTTCTTCGGTAATTAGGGTTTGTAAACGTTCGGTGATTCGCATCACTTCGTATACACCACAACGTCCTTTGTATCCAACGCCATTGCACTTAGGGCAAAGCTGGTTATTCGCTTTAGCTTGTTGAATTTCCTCTAAACTAAGAGCGTTGGCCTTGTAGAAGGTGACTCCAACTTCTAGGGAAGCCGATAAACCATAGCGAGCTAGCTCTTCTTGGGTGGGAGTGTAGGCAACGCGACAGGTAGAACAAACACGTCGCACCAGACGTTGTGCCAACACACCAATTAGAGAACTGGAAATCATGAAAGCCTCAATGTCCATTTCTCCCAAACGAGCGATCGCGCCTGGGGCATCATTGGTATGCAAAGTTGTTAATACTAAGTGACCGGTTAAGGCTGCTTCAATGGCTGTTTTTGCTGTTTCCTTGTCTCGTGTCTCACCGACTAAAAGTACATCCGGATCTTGCCGCAAGAATGCTCGCAAAGCTGTAGAAAAATCCAGCCCTTTTTCTCGAATTACTTGCACTTGAGTAATCCCTGGTAAGCTGTACTCGATTGGATCTTCTACCGTACTGATATTAATTCCTGGAGAGTTCCGTTCCGCTAAAGCAGAATACAAAGAGGTCGTTTTACCAGAACCGGTTGGTCCGGTTACCAGAATCAAACCAAATGGACGAGACACCATTTCTTGGACAATTTGTAAAGTCTCCGGGTCGGTAATTAACTTATCTAATCCCAATTGGGTTGAAGAGTTATCTAAAATTCGTAGTACCACCTTTTCTCCGTAGCGACTGGGTAAGGTACTAACGCGAAAGTCTACTTTACGTCCCTCAAATAATCGTCTGATACGTCCGTCTTGCGGTAAACGCCGTTCGGCAATATCTAGGTTGGAGATAATTTTAAATCGAGCTGTAACGGCAGCGATAATTTTTTTAGGTAAAGGGTCAAAAGCCTCACGTAGCACCCCATCCTTACGAAAGCGAATACGTAAGTTTTCTTCTTGCGGTTCAACATGAATGTCAGAAACTCCTTCATGCAATGCTTTAGCAAGAATTCTATTCACTAGATTGATCACCGGAGCATCTTCGGCACTTTTCATCGCCGCACCCAAGTCCGCATCTGAGTCTTCGGGTGCTTCGTCTACACTACCGTTAAGATTTTCTATATTTTCTAAATCTTGATTAATATCTGTAAACTTTTGTTGGTCTATCTGCTTTTGCCGAATAGCGAGTTCATTCAAGTAGCGGTTGATGAGCTGCTGGTAGTCTTCTTGAGTAATGACCATGCGCTGCAATGCCAAACCTTGTGGGCGCAAGATCCGATTGAGATCATCCGATGCCTCAAGATTATCCGGCTCGACCATCGCCACTAATACTGAAGGCGGGTTTTGGTCTTCATTTTTCAACAATGGCAACAATTGATGGCGACGACAGATATCCACTGGGATTAAGGTGTCAATTAGATGATCTACAGTACCATTACCAATTTGGTTGACTTGTGGATCGAGAAATTCAACACCGTGAAGTATTTTAAGTTCAAATAGCTGTTGTTGTTTGTATTGCCTAAGTAACTCTGGAGATAGTTGTCGTCCTGAGATTGCTTCCAAGACGGATGTGAGGGGAGTGCCAACCTTGCGGCTTTCAATCATCGCCTGCTTCATCTGTTCGCTATTTACATAGCCAGATTGCACAAGTTTGTTGCCGAAGGGTGAAAACTCTGTTCTAGTTGTCAGAGCAGTACTACGCCTTTGTGGTGAGGAATAAGTCATATATTGAGCAATGAGCAGCGGAAACCTCTGCTTAAAGTATTCCCAAACTCTGCGACAGAACTACCATATACAAAGGAGAAAGTTAGGTTTCATCCTCTTTTCTACTTAAATACGGGAAGCCACCCTTAGGCTATATACGCTAACACGCTCAGCATTTGTCACAATAGAGGACGGTGACATCACTTCCACAGAAAATGCTGGGAACAAAACATGCCTTGATTACCAGCTTATCAACGTCAGTAAAGCAAGAAGCCCAATCTGCAGAACGCCCTCCCTTGTAATGCTCGTGCCTTGTTGCGATCGCAGTCTTCATAAGGGTTTGCCACTGTAGGGGCTATCTCACCACAGTGAGGAAAATAGGTGAACAGAACATTTAATCCTGTGTTGCCAACGCTAATTGTCGTATAGATTTAACAGCCCAAAGATATGGCGATAAACTGCTGTATACAGCATCGTCACAAGACGAGAACATAATGATGGAAGAAAATAACACGATTGACAACACAAGCCAACAATCAGGTGAAAAAACAGAGGTAAAGCAAGCAATGATGAGCGACTCTCCAGCCGAAAATAACTCTAACGAATTGGAGCAAGAGGTTACAGAAGTGGGACAGCAGACTAATGTATCCGGAGCTACAAATACCGTCAATATAGAAGAAAAAGCAGCGAGTGAAAACAAGACGGTGGACACCACTGGATCAACAATAGGAGTCACTCAACAAATCGATTCTTTGAAAGCGCAGGTAGAAGATCGCAACACTCAATATATGAGAATTGCGGCAGATTTTGAAAATTACCGCAAAAGAACTCAAAAAGAGAAAGAAGAATTAGAACAGCAGGTAAAGCGGAACACGATTAATGAATTGCTGCCTATCGTTGATAATTTTGAGCGGGCGCGAGCACAACTGAAACCTCAAACTGATGGGGAGATGTCGATTCATAAAAGTTATCAGGGCGTTTACAAGCAAATGGTAGACAGCCTTAAGCGTTTAGGTGTATCACCAATGCGCCCTGAACATCAACCATTCGATCCCAACCTGCACGAAGCAGTAATGCGCGAACCTACGGATGAATATCCTGAGGGAACAGTGTTAGAAGAGTTAGTACGCGGATATAACTTGGGCGATCGCGTGCTGCGTCATGCAATGGTCAAAGTAGCTGCTCCGAAGGAAGATACACTACCTTCAGAGGAAAATCAGTCAAGTCCAGCCAACAGTTAAAAAAGTATCAGCTGTTTTCTTCTGTTGGTTGCTGTTGGTTGATGAGTCAAGTCCTTGGGCGCTTTAAAACCCGTCTTAGGAACTGGCAATTTTGTCTAGTGTTCTTTGAGGCACGGGCGTTAAAAGGCGGGTTGTTCTGACTGAACAACCACCAACCATCAGCAAATTACTGAGTGCTTTTGACCAAAAATACTATTCTTTGCTTGGATGAGCATCGCGTATCTAAATGCAAAAAGATAGTCCGCACAACTTTACTCATTGAACTTTCTAGCCTTTATTGGCTCAAGTTACAAGGGAAAAGCACTCAGTAAAAATACATATATTTATGGGAAAAATTATAGGCATCGACTTGGGTACTACCAATAGTTGTGTCGCAGTTCTTGAAGGTGGTCATCCGATTGTTATCGGCAATTCAGAAGGCGGACGAACTACTCCTAGTATTGTGGGATTTGCTAAGGGAGGCGAGCGCTTAGTTGGTCAACTCGCAAAGCGTCAAGGCGTTACTAATGCCGAAAACACAATCAACAGTATTAAGCGATTTATTGGTCGTCGTTGGGATGAAACGGTCACAGAACGAGATTGCGTACCGTATAACTGTGTCAAAGGAAGAGACGACACTGTTGATGTCCAAATCCGTTCACGTAACTATACACCCCAAGAAATCTCAGCAATGATTCTGCAAAAACTGAAGCAGGATGCGGAAAATTTCTTGGGTGAATCAGTTCAAAAGGCAGTAATTACCGTACCGGCCTATTTCACAGATGCCCAAAGACAAGCGACCAAAGACGCTGGGATCATTGCTGGACTTGAAGTGCTGCGGATCGTCAACGAACCGACTGCAGCGGCTTTAGCCTTTGGATTGGACAAACAAGAACTTGAAGAACTCATCCTCGTTTTTGACTTAGGAGGTGGTACCTTCGATGTCTCCATCCTACAACTTGGGGATGGAGTGTTTGAAGTAAAAGCAACTTCTGGCAACAACCACCTAGGTGGAGACGACTTTGATAATTGTATTGTGCGCTGGATGATAGAAGGTTTCCTCTTCAGTGATAATCTCGACCTTTCTCAAGACAAAATCGCTCTACAACGCTTGCGGGAAGCGGCAGAAAAGGCGAAGATCGAACTCTCCAGCTTAGTAAATACTTCGATTAATTTACCATTTATCACTGCTGATGAAACTGGTCCTAAACATTTGGAAATAGAACTCAGCCGTGCCAAATTTGAAGAGCTGACAAGTCACCTGATTGAAGCGACTATTGAACCGATGATTCAGGCGTTAAAAGACGCAGATCTCAAACCACAAGATATAAATCGGATTATTTTGGTAGGTGGTTCCACCCGCATTCCTGCAGTTCAAAATGCCCTCGTCAAGTTTTTTCCAGGTAAAACTCCTGATCGCTCTGTCAACCCCGACGAAGCAGTCGCACTGGGAGCTGCCATTCAAGCTGGAGTGCTTGGTGGCGAACTTGATAATCTTCTCCTACTGGATGTCGCACCTTTATCACTAGGAATTGAAACCTTGGGAGAAGTCTTTACCAAAATCATCGAACGTAATACCACAATTCCTACCAGTAAGTCTCAAGTTTTTTCCACGGCAGTAGATGGGCAAACTTCGGTAGAAATTCACGTCCTCCAAGGTGAACGGACCATGGCAATAGACAATAAGAGTCTTGGTAAATTTTTACTAACATCAATCCCCCCAGCTCCCCGTGGAGTACCACAAATCGAAGTCTCTTTTGAAATTGATGTCAATGGCATCCTAAAAGTCGGGGCACAAGATAAAGGTACTGGTAGAGAGCAGAGCGTTTGTATTACCAACACAGGTGGTTTAAGTGCCCAAGACATAGAACGGATGCGTCAAGAAGCTTTTGTATTTACGGACGAAGATTTGAAGCGCAGAGAGTTTGTTGAACTTAAAAACCAGGCAGCTAATCTTATATATAGTTACGAATCGACCTTAAAGGATAATGGCAGTTTTATTACCGATTCGATGAAAGCTTTAGCAAATGAAAAACTCTTACAACTCAAAGTAACGATGGCTAAAGGGGTAATCTCTGTAGCAGAATTCAAACAACACTTGGATAACTTCCAGCAAACTCTATTTGCTATTGGAACTGATGTCTACAACCGCGCTAATAGCCGTAATGAAGTTGTTGAGATCTCAGAACAGGGTGGCATTGTGAGTGAAACCCTAACACCACAATCACCATTCAAGTTTGATTTTGAAAACGATAATACCGTAAAAGCTGATTACGAAGCGATAGAGTGAACTACCTAACACCCGTCTGAGTACAGATAGGGTGTGGGCTTCCCAATTCAACGGGGATTGCCTCGGTCTTCATAGATTTTTTACGTCCTGAAGACTTTGGTCTTACATCCCCTCCAAGGGCAGAAGAGCTAGTTCCTAACTCCAAAAGTCGCAATCCTTCATTTCTAATATTTATTGCAGCATTTATGTCTCTATCATGCTGTTTCTTGCAGTGCGGGCAATCGATAAACCTTACTCCCAATGAATCATATCCGTTCTGTAGCATTGAGATTGGTAGTAGAGTCTGGCTACAAAGTTGAGAAGATGGAAAGAAACGACCAATTTCTTGATAAGTATGACCAAATCTCTCAGCTTTGTATTTGAGCATGGTTTGAAACATTCCCCATCCTTGGTCTGATATTGATTTGGCCAGATTGGGATTTTTCACCATATTCTTCACTGCTAAATTTTCTACACAAATAACTTGGTTTTCGTATACTATTTTGCGAGATAGCTTGTGTAGAAAGTCTTCTCTTACTCTAGCTATTTTGCTAGATACTTTTGCCACTAAAAGTTTAGCATGGAGCCGTTTAGAAGAAGTTTTATCTGTTTTCTTAGCTAACTTGCGTTGCTTACGCTTTCTATTCTTTTCTAGTTTTACTAATTGTTTCAAAGGTAAGTCATATTTTGAACCCTCGGAAGTTATAGCAAAGTTTTTCAAGCCCAAATCAATTCCAATAGCGTCTCTAATTGCTATGACTGAATTGTCATTTTGATTAAAAAGAATAGAAGCATAATATCTACCGTCTGCATTTTTCGATATTGTTACAGTCGTGAATTTTGCATCTGGTAGTTCTTGATGAAATACAGTTTTCATTAATCCCAAGCTACCGGGAAACTTAATCACAGAGTCTTGTGGTATTAGTTTCACGTTTTGGGGATATTGAATCGATTGCTTACCATGCTTAGATTTAAAGTTAGGAAATTTAGTCCGACCTTCAAAAAAATTGACAAACGCACTTGAAAGGTTAAATGTTACTCGTTGCAGTACTTGACTATAAGCAAGTCCCAACCATTCGTATTCCTTTTTCAAGCCAGGAAGCAATTTATCCATCGCCGCCTTTGAAAGACCTTTTCCAGTTTCTTTATACGCGGTAGTCGTGGCATTAAGCATACAGTTCCACAACCATCGAGTATTTCCAAAACACTGAGCTAGATAAGTTTCTTGCTCATCAGTAGGATAAATTCTCACTTTAATTGCTCTATACATGGTATCGACCTTACCGTATTCACTTATTTATGGTAACATATATTTTGCTAACTGTGCTATCAAAAACAAAATATGCCAGTTCGTCTCGTCTTTGTGGCAAAGCGAGCCTACCAGAGGATTCTGTCCGGCAGACTTTGCGTCTTTCCGGTTTTCGCTGCGCTCAAATATGGTCCGACCACACTCCTCAACTCACGCGCAATTCAGGTAAGAAGGAAATAAGAGGTGGAAGGAGTAGGGTAGCGACACCCTGCGTTTAAATCAATCAGGAATTCGATAACAATTTGCTAGAGTGTAGAAGCGGATTCTTGTGTGGCACATGTTGCAGTACAGATGCGAAAAAACACATTTGGGTGGTTTTCCACACCTGATGGTACGGCTAGCACCTCTGTTTATAGGCGGAGTTTTCCCCTACTGCGTAGCACAATTGTAAAAGAGACAGCCTGTGATGGTACTAGCTTTTTCCTTTTTATACGAGGAAAACAGTTATTGCTGATGACTTATGGGAAAGGTAAAGGGTAAGATTAACTATTAACAAAACTTAACTATTGCCTTCTGCCTTCTGCATTTTATTTTAACCGCTTTCTACCTTTTAACTTTCACCTTTGCTATATGGCTCGCGATTATTATGAAACTCTGGGTGTCTCTCGTGACGCCGACAAAGAAGAAATCAAACGCGCTTACCGCCGCTTAGCCCGGAAGTATCACCCAGACGTGAACAAAGAACCGGGGGCGGAAGAGCGATTCAAGGAAATTAACCGAGCTTATGAGATCCTCTCAGAACCAGAAATCCGTGCTCGTTATGACCGATTTGGTGAACAAGGTGTGTCCGCTGGGGCTGGCGCAGGCTTCCAAGATATGGGAGATATGGGCGGCTTCGCCGATATCTTTGAAAGTATCTTCAGTGGTTTTGCTGGCGGTATGGGTGGTCCAACGCAACAAAGACGGCGAAGTGGTCCCGTCCGAGGCGATGACTTACGGCTAGATCTGAAGTTAGACTTTAGGGAAGCGGTATTTGGCGGTGAAAAAGAAATTCGGATTTCTCATTTAGAATCCTGTGAAGTTTGTACTGGTTCTGGTGCTAAACCAGGAACACGCCCTCGCACTTGTTCAACTTGTAGTGGAACAGGTCAAGTACGTCGCGTCACCAGAACACCATTTGGAAGCTTTACTCAAGTTTCGACATGTCCGACTTGTAATGGTACAGGGATGGTAGTCGAAGACAAATGCGATGCTTGTGATGGCAAAGGCGCAAATCAAGTCACTAAAAAACTGAAAATTTCTATTCCCGCAGGAGTGGATAATGGTACTCGCTTGCGAATCTCTGCAGAAGGAGATGCAGGTCAACGCAGTGGGCCTCCCGGAGATTTATACGTTTACTTATTCGTAAATGAGGACGAGGAATTCCAGAGGGATGGAATTAACGTTCTTTCAGAAATCAAAATTAGCTATCTCCAAGCAATATTAGGTTGCCGTTTAGAAGTAAATACGGTAGACGGACCAGTAGAACTGCTTATTCCAGCAGGAACTCAACCTAGTACAGTGATGAAGTTGGAAAATCATGGCGTACCGCGCTTGGGTAATCCTGTCAGTAGAGGCGACCATATGATTACGATATTAATTGATATCCCTAATAAGGTGACCCCTGATGAACGCGAATTGCTGGAAAAGCTCGCTAAGATTAAAGGCGATCGCACTGGTAAAGGCGGTCTAGAAGGATTTTTGGGAAATTTGTTTCACCAACGATGATAGAATCCTCCCTTTCAACTCCTGATGCTCAACTTGACTTGCGCGGCACCCCTTGCCCGATTAATTTTGTTCGGACTAAACTACGTTTGGAACAAATGAAACCAGGAAGTTTGCTCGAAGTCTGGCTCGATCAGGGAGAACCGATCGAGCAAGTTCCAGATAGCTTAACAATGGCAGGTTATCAAGTCGAACAAATTACAGCCTGTATTAATTATTTTTCTCTTTTGGTCCGCCGTCCCGTAACTGCTGAATGACAGAGAATTTGCAGACAGCCACCGGGCATTTGCTGGGAACGGTTCTCGCCGTGCAAGCAAACTATTATCGGGTGCAGGTAGATTTGGTAGACGAGGAGGACATAGAGGATAAGAAAGCAAATTCTACTTTGTCTCTCCCGAACCTCCTACTCTGTACTCGCAGAACACGGCTGAAGAAAATCGGGCAACAAGTGATGGTGGGCGATCGCGTGGTAGTTGAAGAACCAGACTGGATTGGTGGGAGGGGGGCGATATCCGAAGTCCTACCTCGTCAAAGTGAATTAAATCGTCCGGCGATCGCCAACGTTAACCAAATTCTGTTGCTATTCGCTGTTATGGATCCACCTTTGGAACCTTATCAACTGAGTCGCTTTCTCATTAAGGCTGAGTCTACAGGTTTAAACGTCGTTTTATGCTTAAATAAAAGTGATTTAATTTCTCAACAAGAGCAGCACGAAATCAGTGATCGCCTGATGAATTGGGGTTACCAGCCAATCTTTATTAGCGTGCAGGTTGGTATCAATATTGATAAATTAGCTAACCAGTTAAAAGATAATATTAGTGTAGTTGCTGGACCTTCAGGGGTTGGCAAATCTAGTTTCATTAACGCTTTGATTCCCACAGCTAACTTACGAGTGGGAGAGGTTTCAGGAAAACTAGCAAGAGGTCGTCATACCACCCGCCATGTAGAATTATTTGAATTGCCGAACGGCGGTTTGCTAGCAGATACTCCAGGATTTAATCAGCCCGATCTCGATAGCGATCCAGAAGATTTAGTGTATTCTTTCAAAGAAGCAAGAGAACGCTTAGCAATTGCCAAGTGTCGCTTTAGCAATTGTCTCCATAAAGACGAACCGGGCTGTGTCGTTCGCGGAGACTGGGAACGTTATCCTCATTACTTAGATTTTCTTGAGGAGGCGATCGCCCGTCAAAATCAGCTTCATCAGCAAGCCGATCCCGAATCGAATCTAAAGTTAAAAATTAAAGCGCAAGGACAAAATCAGTACGAACCAAAGCTTGAAAGTAAAAAATATCGGCGCAGTTCCCGCAGAACTCAGTTGCAAGAGTTGCAAGATTTGTATAGGGACGAAGAATCCTAAGGATTAGATTCCCGACTTCTTAAAGAAGTCGGGAATCTAATTTTTTACGATAATCTAGGCTTGCTATGGACAAAATATTCACCAAATTTCCGTCAAATCCAAAACAAAACCTGGTAAAAGATCCTCTCCCGATAAAGTTTGTGGACTTTGTAAAATTTCAACTTCTCGATTGGAACGATAAATTTCTACCTGCTGCTGTTGCCGATTGATTAACCATCCTAGTTTTGCGCCATTATCCATATATTCCCTCATTTTGGCGCGGGTCTTTTCTGTAGAATCATTAGGAGACATTAATTCAACCACAAAATCGGGACACAAAGGAGCAAATCTTTCTTTTTCGTCTTGAGTCAAAGTATTCCACCGTTCCATTTTTACCCAAGACGCATCAGGTGAGCGCTCCGCACCGTTGGGAAGTGTAAAACCAGTAGAAGAGTCAAAGGATTTTCCTAACTTGTTTTGCCGACTCCAAGCTCTTAACTGATAAGTTAGATCGGCATTGCGTTCGCCAGTTTCACTTCCCGTCGGTGGCATAATAATTAATTCCCCTGTGGCTGTACGCTCGAATTTTAAGTCACGGTTATTTTGACAAAGCTGAAAAAATTGCTCGTCCGTTAAGTCAATATTTAATTCAAGACGAGCAGGTAAACTAACAGTATTAGTGTTCATATTATCTGTTGAGATAGTAGTAATATATTTCCTAATTTTAGCTAACCTTATTCTCGCCTCCCGAACTCATTTAGTGTTCCAAATCAGTTTTTTAAACTGTAGCCATTCCTGAGAGAATAAGCGCTATCTCAAAGTTATATCTTTCTTTACAATCTTGAAACTCTTGTATAATTTACATCTTGAGCGCTGAGGATTTCGATATACTGACAATAGAAATGCTTAATACTGTTGCGCTCAACTGTATAGTCCCAAATTACAGTAATTTTACCTGTGAACGATTTGACATTGCCTTCTTTGCCTGAGATGACAGAAATCTGGCAGCAAACTCTTAATTGGCAACCTACTTATGAACAGCAGAAGCAATTTCAGCGGTTTTATGAATTAATTCTAGAAGGTAACCGCCAACTGAATTTAACGCGGATTGTTGAACCTTTGGAGTTTTGGGAAAAACATCTTTGGGATTCTTTACGAGGAATAACCCCACTGCTGTCAAATTTGTCCTCCCCTACTTCTCTGGCTATCATTGATATAGGTACAGGTGCTGGTATACCAGGAATTCCCGTAGGAATTGCTGTGAATGGTTGTAAAGTGACTCTCCTCGATTCCACCCGCAAAAAAATTACTTTTCTCGAAAAAACACTGACCGAACTTGATCTCAAAAATATAAAAACTCTTACCAGTCGGGCAGAAGAAATAGTTCGGCAATTCCAGCATAGAAAAACCTACGATGTTTCCCTAATCCGTGCCGTCGGGACAGCCACCATCTGTGCTGAATATACTTTACCATTGCTCAAACGCGGTGGTTTAGCAGTCGTTTACCGTGGGAATTGGACAGAAGATGAAGCAAAAGCTTTGGAAAAAACTGTTGACGAACTAGGTGGTGCGATTGAATCAGTTGAACAATTTACAACTCCCTTGAGTCACAGTATCCGTCACTGTTTATACCTGCGAAAGGTGGCTTAACACCTTCCGCTTTCATTGCCTCTTCCCCTGCTCTAAGCTTGTGCAAACCGCTTATTGATCTCGTCCCAGTTAAGTACATTCCACCAAGCATCTAGGTAATCGGCGCGGCGGTTCTGATACTTGAGATAGTAAGCATGTTCCCAGACATCATTGCCCATAATAGGATACTGACCTTCACTTATGGGAGAGTCTTGGTTAGGTGTCGTCGTCACTTCAAGCTTGTTGTTTTTATTACGGACAAGCCAAACCCAACCACTACCAAAACGACCTGTACCAGCTTCGTTGAATTGTTTTTTGAAAGCGGCAAAGCTACCGAAGTTTTGGTTAATAGCAGAAGCGATCGCTCCAGTTGGTTCTCCACCACCCTGCGGTTTCATAATTTTCCAGAACATTGAGTGGTTGACATGACCACCACCATTATTGCGGACTATTTTGCGAATGTCTTCTGGAACGCTCTCTAGGTTAACTAAGAGAGATTCTACACTTTTACTTTTGAGTTCTGGGTGTTTATCTAATGCTGCATCTAGGTTTTTTACGTAGGTTGCATGATGTTTATCGTGATGGAACCGCATAGTTGCAGCATCAATATGTGGTTCAAGTGCCTCATAAGCATACGGTAAAGGAGGTAATTGAATCACTCCCGTATTTGGTTTCTTTTGCGTTCCACTTGGAGCATTTTGTGCAAAAGCATAGCTATCTAACGCAAAAGCACCTGCACTAGCTCCGAGTACAAAGAGGAAATGACGCCGATTAAGATTCATAAAAGCTCCTTATCATCAAGATTAAATTTGGTAGATAATTATTATTTTCTTCGATTAAAGGTAAAAATAATACCAATTCATAAGTTTTTACCATTCGCGTGAGTTAAACTCTATACTACTTGCACGGTTCCAAATCTATTGGTACTGAATAATACAATCAGCGATCGCTTTAGCTAATAGAGGCGGTACGGATTCACCAATTTGAGCCGCCATCTCTGTATATGTACCTAAGAAGTGGAAATTGTCAGGATAGCTATGTAATCTTGCTGCCTCACGGATTGTAATAGTTCTGTTTTGTGTAGGATGAAAAAACCTACCAGAACCCGGATGAAATACCCACTTTGTGATAGTTCTGGCAGGTCTATCCCAACTCAGTCTTCCATACGCACCACTATAGTGCTTTTTGGGAGCTAACTCCGGTGGTAAATCTCTAGCATCTTGTCCTTCTTTTAATAGACGTGCCCGAGCCATCTGTATTGGACTGAGGGCACGAGCAACATGGTTAACCAGTTTTTTGCTACCACAACGTACCATGATTTGGTATTCCGTTTGAGGTGGATAGGGATAGTTTTCATTTGTATACTCTTGTCCTGCATCTAATGATGGTAGGTCTCCAATAGCATCTCTAACAGTTAGTAATGGAGGTGATGTTAGTAAAGTCAAGTGATTTTTAAACTTAGAAGATTTGAAATCACTTCTGATCTCACCAACGTGTGTAGGTTCTGGTATTTTCACTATTCGATCTAAACTAGCTAGAAAAAAAGCTCTAGCTCTTGTTTGTGGGACGCCATAATGAGCAGCGTTTAATGATACAGAGTTTACTTTATAACCAATCATTTTCAAACGATCTGTTATTTCATTTTTTACTACGCCATCATAAGCTTTGAGGACTTCAGGCACATTTTCTATAACCACATATAAAGGTCTAAATTCATTAACAAACTCTATAAAAGTTTTGAACAACTGATTGCGAGGATCGTGTAAATATCTATATCCAGCAGGAATATTGCGTGAGAATCCCTGACACGGAGGTCCACCAATTAAAGCTGTCAATTGTTCCTTTTTTACACCTAATTGTTGACGAAGCTCTACAGGATTTACTGTATTAATATCCTGAGCAATGATTTTTGTCTCAGGAAAATTATGTTTATAAGTTGTTAAAGACTTTTTGTTGATGTCAATAGCACACAAAGATTTAAAGCCGGCTATGTGAAAACCAGCTGTTAAGCCACCAGCCCCAGCGAATAAATCAAGAATTGTATATGCCATGTTCTAAAACTTGATGCTCTTGCTACATACTAACTCTGGGACAAACGGTGTACTGCTTCACCTCCTAAGAGTTGATGTGCTTGACTCAGTAAGGAAATAATTTTGTCAGCGTGGAGATTGTGTCTCAGACATTCCTGTAAATCTAACTCCTGTATTTTGTCTGCTTTGTTACCAGGAAACCAGTGATCCCCACTACCAAGTAAGTTGTATCGCATTTTAGCATAATCCAGCATATCGTAAGCGATCGCCAAATTCCAAAGCCACAAAATCACTCGAATATTGACTTGTCCGGGAGTTTCCGCATAAGTCGGTAAGTTGACATGCCAGGTTTTTACCCAATCTTCACCTAAAGTTGCGATCGCTTCCAACTCTAGTCGCGTCAAAATTGGTGGTAAGATTTCTGCCGCTTTATCCAGCAGTTCTACAGTTTTCAAATGTTCATCAAAATCTTGTGGTTTTGCTGCCCCCAAACTTAAAGTATGCACTTGGGGATGACTCAGACAAAACAAGTCATTAAATACCATTGGCGATAAAGGAGTGCAAAGATTAATCAACTTTTGTGGAGGATCATATAATTTTCCACCTTTATCAGTTGGACTAATAATAAACACTCCCATATCATGACGAGTTGCAGCTTCAATTGCTTGCCAATTGACTTGATTAATATAGTACCAATGTAAATTGACGTAATCGAATTGGTTAGTATTAATTGTCTGAATAATGACATCTGTAGGGCCATGAGTTGAAAAGCCGATAAACCTAACTTTTCCCTGCGCTTGTAGTTTTCTAGCGACTTCCAAACAACCACCTGGACGGATGCAGTAGTTGAGTAACTCAACATTGTTGATGCCGTGTAAACCTAGCAAATCAACATAATCTAGGCGTAAATTTTGTAGTGACGTTTCAAAGTTGCTTTGAAACTCTTTAGAGTCTTCCTTAGGACTGATTTTAGTTTGAATAATCAGCTTTTCGCGTTGGAAGGTTGGTAAAATTTCTCCCAACTGCATTTCTGAAGTCCCATAACCACGAGCAGTTTCAATGTGATTAATTCCTACTTCTATTGACCTTTGAATCGTCGCTGACAAATTTTCCTGATTATTGAGAGGTATTTCCCTTCGCGGGATATCGTGCCATTTATATTGGTATCTCATGCCACCACAGGAAAAAACAGGCATCTGTAATTCTGTGCGTCCAAATCTTCTGTACTGCATGATAAATTTTTGAGTTGCTGCTAATCAATAATAGCTAACGGCTAATTGTGTTTGACTATGAGCTATTATCAATTAGCAAGTAGTGCTACATTTCTCGTACTGTTGGCTGACCGTCTATAACTTCGCCAATTAAAACTTTATCTACACAATTGACGAATATTCCATTTTCTAAAACGCCGGGAATATTATTCAGAATTTTTTCTAAATCCTCTGGTTTGTCGATAGTGTCGAATGTTACATCTATTACCATATTACCTTGATCGGTAATAACTGGTCCGGCTTTTCTTACGCCCATACGGAGTTCTGGTTTGCCGCCGAGTTTTTTAATTGCTTGCATGACTGGATTCACTGCCATCGGTATCACTTCCACGGGTACCGGAAAAGCAGCTCCAAGTCTATCGACAATTTTACCACCATCCACCACAACAATGAACTGTTCTGCCAAATAATCTACGACTTTTTCGCGAGTATGGGCAGCACCGCCACCCTTGACTAAATTTTTTTGTGGGTCTACTTCATCTGCACCATCAATGGCAATATCGATATGATCAATAGCATCCAATGTAGTGAGAGGAATACCGTACTGTTTTGCGAGAACTTCTGCTTGAAAAGAGGTAGGGACGCCAACTATATCTTTGAGTTCACCTGACTTCAAGCGATCGCCAATAAACTGAATTGCATACGCCGTGGTGGAACCTGTACCCAACCCAACAATCGAACCTGATTGTACCAAAGCAGCTGCAGCTTTGCCGACTTCCTGCTTCATCACCTTCACGGGGTCTGCTGCGGTCATTCTGAAAACTCCTAAAATAAATAGCTATAGTCCATATCCTACTCCTATCTTTGCGCCTCCTGTACAGGCGGTTTTGGCAGGTGGATTGCTTTTAATCTGTAATGTCGATTAAACCCGCGCTTCTTGTACGAGCGGTTTTTGTCAGATGTTGTGTTTATATTTTCTATCTACTAAACTCGCCTCTACTAACTCATGACTCCCAACTCCTAAGTATAATTAGGCTGACAACCCGACCATGGGAAAATAAAAATACGAACATAAGAGAGGAACACTTTATAATATGCACCTGAGTGAAATCACCCATCCCAACCAGTTACACGGTTTATCAATTCGACAACTGCAACAGATTGCCCATCAAATTCGGGAGAAACATCTAGAAACCGTTGCAGTAACCGGTGGACATTTGGGACCAGGGTTAGGTGTTGTAGAGTTGACCCTAGGGCTTTACCAAACGCTAGATTTAGATCGTGATAAAGTTATTTGGGATGTCGGACATCAAGCCTATCCCCACAAATTGATTACTGGGCGCTACAGTCGCTTTCATACCCTGCGGCAAAAAGATGGAATTGCGGGTTATCTCAAACGTTGTGAAAGTAAGTTTGACCACTTCGGTGCGGGACACGCTTCTACAAGTATTTCAGCCGCTTTAGGTATGGCTTTAGCGCGAGATATGAATGATGACAAATTTAAGGTTGTCGCCATTATTGGTGATGGGGCACTAACTGGCGGTATGGCACTGGAAGCTATTAATCATGCTGGACATTTGCCGAAAACCAACCTGTTAGTTGTCCTCAATGACAACGATATGTCAATTTCTCCTAACGTAGGGGCGATTCCGCGCTACTTGAACAAAATGCGGCTAAGTCCACCAGTACAGTTTCTCGCCGATAACTTTGAGGAGCAGTTCAAGCAAATCCCCTTCGTTGGCGAATCTCTTTCTCCGGAATTGGCACGCATCAAAGAAGGTATGAAACGCCTAGCTGTTCCCAAAGTCGGCGCAGTCTTTGAAGAACTTGGTTTTACTTACTTTGGACCTGTGGACGGGCATAATTTAGAGGAGTTGATTGCCACTTTCAAACAGGCACACCAAACAACAGGACCGGTTTTGGTACATGTGGCAACGGTGAAAGGCAAAGGCTATGAAATTGCCGAACTTGATAAAGTTGGCTACCACGCCCAAAACCCCTTTAACATCACAACTGGTAAAGCTCTACCCGTAAGTTCACCTAAACCCCCCGCCTACTATAAAGTTTTTGCTCACACCCTTGTCAAACTCGCTGAACAAAATCCGAAAATTATTGGGATTACGGCGGCAATGGCAACGGGGACAGGGTTAGACAAACTACAGGCAAAACTGCCCGATCAGTACATTGATGTGGGAATTGCTGAACAACACGCTGTTACCCTCGCCGCCGGACTGGCATCTGAAGGTATGCGTCCTGTCGCTGCAATTTACTCTACCTTCCTCCAACGTGCCTACGACCAAATCATTCACGACGTATGCATCCAAAATCTGCCAGTGTTCTTCTGCATGGACAGGGCAGGAATTGTGGGTGCTGATGGTCCGACTCACCAAGGTATGTACGACATCGCCTACTTGCGTTGTATTCCTAACATGGTGCTGATGGCACCTAGAGACGAGGCGGAACTCCAACGGATGGTGGTGACTGGTGTTAACCATACCAACGGTCCGATCGCTATGCGTATCCCTCGCGGTAATGGCTTTGGTGTACCCTTGATGGAAGATGGCTGGGAACCCCTAGAAATTGGCAAAGCCGAAATTCTTCGCAACGGTGATGATGTATTAATGCTGGGTTATGGTACAATGGTATACCCAGCACTACAAGCAGCCGAAATCCTCAGCGAACATGGCATCGAAGCGACTGTGATTAATGCCCGTTTCGCAAAACCTCTAGATACTGAATTGATTTTACCTTTAGCTCAAAAGATTGGGCGCGTCATCACTCTAGAAGAAGGTTGTGTTATGGGTGGTTTTGGTTCTGCTGTAGCTGAAGCTTTGTTAGATGCTGATATTGTTGTTCCGGTCAAACGCATTGGCGTCCCAGATATCTTAGTCGATCATGCCCAACCGAACGAATCTCATGCAGATCTGGGTTTAACAAGTCCACAAATCGCTGAAAGAGTTTTACAAGCTTTCTTCAAGCAACAACTTGTTACTGTGAGTTAGAAAGAGTCAGCACTCGTCCTGTCAGCTATGAAAAAAAATTAGCTATATAGCTGAGTCATCTATGCTGACTACTAACTGCTAAATGTAGAGATGTGACATATTACGTCTCTACATTTTTATGTATTATATTTGTCAAAGCTTTCCGCACTTGCCGTATCTCCCTTTAGGTATAGCAGGGAGCAGGGAGCAGGGAGCAGGGAGCAGGGAGCAGGGAGCAGGGAGCAGG
>JAQYWO010000133.1 GCA_029379215.1 Rhizonema sp. PD37 | reverse complement strand
TATATATGTTTTTTTTTGGAGAATAAGAGACATTTTTCCACATCAAAAAGTAAAAAAGACAAGTTAATTGACTTTAAGACTCTCTATTTGAAGACTAATTGTAACCACAAATACTCTTTGTAAATTTATTGTTCAGCGCAAGTAAATTTGACAGATGTATGATATTATTGAGATATAGCAAATCTAAAGGATAAAACCTCTTTAGATACCTGCGAAGCGAGTAGTATCAGGCCAGCCTGATCAGTTTTTGGTGACGGCATTACAATCGAAGCGGATCAAAGCCGCTAAAAAGTTGGTTTTCCCTTTGGCAAAGCCGTTGTCATTGCCAGGCTGGACTGATTTTTTTTATGTATCTTCCAAAGAAGGAAAAATAATGATAGCTGAGGGCTGAATGCTAATACTTTATAGTAGATAGCCGCGATAGTTATTGTGTTAGATAAATGACCAGTATGTACTATCTGACAACGTTGATGCTGTCACAATCTCGGTAAGTACCTGTACAAGAACTACAACTCTATTTTGATTCAACACTCTGCTTGATTACACCATAATAGTAGGAATTCAGCACACAGGAGTCAGGAGTCAGAATTCATCAGGAACATATCATTATTGGTATATTCATTTCACCAAATGTTCTCTTGATTCTTTAAATATTCTAACTCCTGGATTCTGACGGATGTATTCTTACCCATAATCTTAGAGGTCAATAAACTGGTCTGGACCATGACCGAGGTTTTTATGCGGAAGATTGCTATTTATGGAAGAGGAGGAATTGGTAAGTCCACAACGACTCAAAATACAGTAGCTGGACTGAGTGATCTGGGTCGTAAGGTGATGGTTGTGGGGTGTGACTCGAAGGCGGACTCTACCCGACTCCTTTTAGGCGGATTCCACCAAAAAATTGTACTCGATACGCTGCGGAGAGAACTTGAAGTTGTGAATCTAGAAGACTTCCGCCAAGAAGGATGGGGGAAGATTTTGTGTGTGGAATCGGGTGGTCCGGAGCCTAGTGTGGGATGTACAGGTCGAAGCATCTTGACATCCATTGGGTTACTAGAACAACTTGGTGCCTATGATGAGTTAGTTAGACTTGATTACACATTCTATGATGGTCTAGGTGATGTGGTGTGCGGTGGATTTGTAATGCCTATTCGCGAACGCAAAGCTCAAGAAATTTACATCGTCACTTCTGGAGAAATTATGGCAATGTATACCGTCAATAACATCTGTAGAAGTATTCAGAAGTATGCTTCTATCAGCGGTATACGTCTGGGAGGATTAATCTGCAACTCTCGCAACGTTGATCGAGAAAACGATCTGATCCAGGCTCTGGCAGAGAAATTAGGCACTCAAACGATCTACACCATACCCAGAGACAACATGGTGCAACAAGCAGAGTTCCACCGCAAGACGGTAATTGAGTATGCTCCTAATTGTGCCCAGGCGCTACACTATCGCAACCTGGCAATGGCAATTGACGACAACACAGATTTTGTGATTCCGAAATCTATGTCTAATGATCAGCTAGAGGAACTGCTGGTGAAGTTTGGGTTGTTTAATTAGGACGATGCCGTAGGGATTATCCCTGATAACAAAGTGTCTGGAGCAATTGGCAACCTCTTACTCAAGAAAGCCGGAAAAACTGCGTAAAATTCTTACTACTATTTGAGAAATCGGCGTTATGAACCACGCCAAAATTTATCTACCTCATTGAAGGAGTAGAACTTATAATGCTGACCGAAGAGGTTTTAGTCCAAAAATTTATCACCGTAGCCAAGGGGCGCTGTCCTAAACTCGGTGAGTTGCTCCAGTACTGCCACGTCGAAATCGTAAACTTCTACTGGGGCTACCCACCAAAACTTTTTCAGCATTTTGCCGTATATTCGCCCAATGTGCTGTTTGTCTTAGTCAATGCCTACAAAGACATTCTCAAAGGTGTTGCCATAGATCTGGGAATATCGGACGCACTTTGCATGAACGCCACACGCATTATCCGCGATCCCGCTTCAAGATTAAAGGAAAAAAACCCCTCTTTATGGTTAGAACTCCAGTGGGTAGCGGTACCAACCAAAAAAGACTATGGGCCTCTAGATCGGGATTTACCTTACTCGGACTAAAAGTCGCATTTTTTTCTGTTATGCTGCCACAATCCTACGAGCTTTACAAAGTGGGATTGTGGCAGCGCTATTAATGCTACTTTCCTTTCATCTAAAGTCGTATGATGAGCAATTTGGTTCATAGCTGATGAAAACGCGATCGCCAAATAGTATCCAAAACAGCAAGGATTCTTGCAATATGTATGTTAGACTTGCGCAAGATGAATCGAAATAAAGCATCAACATGTCTTCCAACAGAAACGATAAACACTCTTAAACCGCCGCTTCGGCCCTTGGCAACGGCGCACATCCCTATCGCCCCGACATATTAAGTATGTCCACAGCAGCTTTTTGTAACGGAGAGATGTAGCCTCATGAAGCTGGACGTGAACCTTTGTAATAACCTGAAGTTAATTAGAACTCGCTTGGGCACCGTCTGGGCAAGAGCAGCTGAACGTTGGCATCCGCAACTGCGAGTTCACCATATTCTAGCCAACAGTATGGCAGCATTGCGTAGCTTGTGCCGAGGTGAAGTTCACATTGCAGGGATGCACCTGTACGATTCGCAAACTGGAGAACACAACATTCCCTTTGTGCGGAAAGCTTTAGGTGGTAAGAGTGCAGTTTTAATGACTCTTGGGGTTTGGGAGGAAGGACTCTTAGTCCCTCTAGGAAACCCAAAGGGAATCAAAACAGTCACCGACTTGGTGAAATTAGAAATAACTATTATCAATCGTGAACCTGGTTCCGGTAATCGTATGCTTGAAGAGCGCAAGCTCCAAGAGGAGCAAGTCGCATTGCACACGGTTATTCGATTTGACAATATCGTCTACAGCCATCAAGATGTCGCTCTATCCGTAGCTACTGCCTTTGCTTTGGGATTGTATCCTTCTGCATTGATCGCTCCGCCGATGAGCGTGATTGTCAATGAATACTTGGAAGAACCACCAGTAAAGCAGTTGCTCAGTACCTTGGGACATCGGCTAGTCCAATCGCAGTTAGAAGTTCAAGGGCGGTTATGACATCAGCAATATTGGGGAAGTTGTCACAAATATTTGAAATGGAGTCTCAGTATGCCTCAAGCAAATGAAAATGACACAACAAATAAGTCGATGATGAATCATCACTTGATTATGAACAAACATCCCATTCAGATTAACGATACGACTTTGCGAGATGGCGAACAGGCAGCAGGCGTGGCTTTTAATGTTGAGGAAAAGATTGCGATCGCTACCTTTCTTGATGCCATTGGTGTTCCGGAACTAGAAATTGGCGTTCCGGCAATGGGGCTTGAAGAAGCAGAGTCAATCCGAATCATTGCTAGTTTAGGATTAAACGCTAAATTACTTGGCTGGAACCGTGCTAATTTATCTGATATTAAAGCCTCTATAGATTGTGGTTTGGAACGGGTGCATATTTCTATTCCCGTCTCGGAAATTCAGATTGCTGCAAAGTTTGGGGGCCAGCGACAGGTGATTCTGGATCGTCTACGGGATGCGATAAATTTCGCCTGCGATCATGGTTTAGCCGTCTCCGTTGGCGGAGAAGATTCGTCTAGAGCTGATGAATCTTTTTTATTAGATGTAGCGTTCTTTGCTCAAGAATGGGGAGCTTTCCGATTTCGTTTCTGTGACACTGTAGGAATTCTCGACCCTCTAACCACTTTCAGCAAAGTTCGCTCGCTTGTGCATCACCTATTCATTCCAATAGAAATGCACACGCACAATGACTTTGGATTGGCAATGGCGAACTCGCTAGCTGGGATTGAAGCAGGAGCGCTATCAGTCAACACCACAGTAAACGGGATTGGCGAAAGAGCAGGCAATGCGGCGCTGGAAGAAATCGTGATGGCACTGAAATGTATCTACAACATTCAAACGGGCATTGATACAAAAAAGTTGCTGGAACTGTCACGGTTAGTTGCTAAAGCTGCCAATTGGCCGGTTCCTCCTTGGAAGGCGATCGTCGGTGAAAATACTTTTGCACACGAATCAGGCATTCATGCTCACGGTGTATTGAAAAATCCGAGTACTTACGAACCGTTCGCGCCAGAAGATGTTGGTTGGGAACGTCGCTTAGTCCTAGGCAAACATTCCGGTCGGCACCTAGTACTCAGTGTACTACAAGAACATGGAATTACGCTCAGTCAGCCACAAATTCAATCAGTGCTGGATGCTGTAAAGCATCAGTCAGTACAATTTAAGCGCAGTCTCACGGTTGAAGAACTCCTAAATTTGGTTCCTCAAGGGTGAACAAAAAACACCTACTAAATTTAGACCTGCCTCGCCGTGATTTTACTCATTAAAAGGAAAGTACATTACAGTCAGTTTGACCACAAAAGACTTGAATCAAAAGTGAAGTTGGTGAGGAAAGTATGACAATTATGTATCAGTTTGGCGATCGCTACTATACCAACTGCTGTTCTATTTTTACTAAACTATAGTAGTCCTAAATTATTCGTGAAAAACGAGAATCCCGATAACTTCTGCGCTCACTGGGATTCTAAGACTTTCAATTTTCACAACTCATATAGGATTGCTATATTTGGTAAATAATCATGCCGAGAAAACAGCAAGGATGGATCACCTTTCAATCTTCTCAAGAAGAGCTGCATTTGTTGGAGCAGTACTGCCAGCAGTCTCAACGCACTAAGACTGATGTGCTGCGCTCTCTGTTGCGTAGTCTCCAACCAAAATTATTAACACAGCAGGGTAAGCAGTCGGATTCTAGAGAGCCCGATCTCGACCTATTTTGAGTCGTGGTGAAGAATTGTTACTGATACGAATTGTCTTGCACCTAAATAAAACTACAACGGGGATATTAATACTCCCTCTGAAACTGTAGAAAAGCATGGAGTTGAAAAGTTAACTATGACTATGACTAAGACTGATCTCACAGAATTACTTCGCTCGCGCTATGGGGAAGTTCCTTTCAATTGGGACATTGACTGGAATGACTCTTTAGAAATACTACTCTCTCACCGTTCAGTTCGCTCTTATTTATCTAAACCTCTAGCGCCAGGAACTTTAGAGTGGTTAGTTGCTGCTGCTCAATCTGCTGCTAGTTCAGCCAATATGCAAACCTGGAGTGTTGTAGCAGTTGAAGATCAAGAGCGCAAAGCCGAATTGTGTAGGCTGGCGAATAACCAAGTATTCATGAATCAGGCTCCTGTATTTTTGGTTTGGTTAGCAGATTTAGGTCGTCTAGCTTATATTGCTGAGAACAGAGGATTACCTCATGTTGCTCTTGATTACTTAGAACTCTTGATTAAAGGAGTCGTCGATGCTTCTGTAGCAGCACAAAATGCAGCTCTAGCTGCAGAATCTATCGGTTTGGGAACTGTATATGTTGGCGCAATACGCAAAAACACGCAAGAGGTAGCAACACTATTAAATTTGCCACCTTTTGTCTTTCCTATATTTGGGTTGTCTGTGGGTTATCCAAATTCCGAGAGCGAAGCGGCAATTAAGCCACGGTTGCCTCAGTCGGCTGTACTGCACCGGGAAACCTATAAATTATCAGGACAAGCTGAAGCGATCGCTCATTACGACGATATCATGAAAGAATTCAATTCCAAACACAATGTCAGTGCTACTAGTGATTGGTCTGAAAAATCTGCAGAGCGTATTGCCACTCTAGATTATTTAAAAGGATGTAAGGACTTGCGTGAAACACTAAACAACTTCGGCTTCAAGTTACTGTAATATGTCTCAAGTGGCGTCGTCAAAGATAGAAGACAGGAGAGAAGAATAGATATTGAAACTGTCTAGTTATTTTTACCACGCTGCACTAGGAATTGTCACCTCTCTAGGTTTGGCAGAATAAAGAACAGAGGTCTTAAAAATGTTTTTTTATACCTTCTGTTCTCTGTCTTACTCTTAAGAAAGTGAGATGCGAGAACCGTTTCGTAATGAGAATTACTGACTAAAGATATAGAGTCCAACCGTAAAATTGAGAGGATAAGAAAATGATGGAAGGTTTGTCTACTAAGGACCTCAACAAACTACGTTCACAAAGCAAAATCATCATTAACCGAGTTGAGATTTTCGTAGAAACTTACTTATCTGAAACCACTACTGATGATAGTCTAAATAACAAAGCTTTAGACGAAATTCTTCAGGCTATAAATGTTTTATCAACTACAGCATCGAAGATGAAAACCGTCGTAAATAACTCTAGATAACGCCAAAACTGGATAGGGAGTAGAGAGATGGAAGTAGGGGATACGCCTTAATATGAAGAATTCTCCTTGTTCTTCCCTTGCTACTCCCCTGCATAGTTCTGTCAACCCCTTAGCACCAATTTACGGAGGAAACATTATTAGTTGTGATACATCATTTATATAAATACTGAATAATATTGCTACTACCGCCTTCAAAATTGCTTAAAATAAGAAAGAACTAAATATATATAAAGTAAAAATTCATTATGCATTTGATGAAATCCTTAGTATGGGCGAACAGTTGTTCGTCCATACTTCATTTAAGGAGATGTATAGTGATAAACTATTTAACTTTCTTGTCATTTTTAATGATATACACAAGATGTTCACGCACATTCAGTAAAATTAAAAAGTCAAAATTAAGAACTCCTATACATAAATTTAGATGCTTGGAAGAATCACTTAATGCCACTTATTTTTTGTGTCTATAAATACATTTTTTCATGTCTATTAAATGAATTTAGTGAATTGTATCCTTTTGACTTTTGAGAGCAAGTTAAGAAAGTGATAATCTAGTTATTAAAAGTGTTACTACACTTCAGAAAAAACATATGTTTTGTATAGTATCGGATGAATTGTAACCAAAAATACTATCGGCAAATTTACTTGCGCTCACCAGTTTATTGGTCTGATATATGATATTCTTGAAATATGGTAAATCAAAAGTACGAACGACTTGCGAGCTTGAACTCATGTCCACCGCTACCGCTACAACGTAAGGAACTGATTTTGCCCTACTAATCTCCCTTGTGTTTTTTGTTTGGAAATAAAGTATAGCCGTCATAAAACATTTGTGAGATTTTTCATATTTTTCTTGGTGTCCTTGGCTCAGGAAAGGTTTTTTCCTCTTACAAATCAAATAGGACTGCTATAAGTGTTAGGAGTTACCAGTCAATTGTTGGTTATTAACTATTAATCACATAATGAGTAGAATAGCATGTTTGACTATCTTACCTCTCTGAATAACCACAATTTACCATATTCAGATACGGTACATCCCATCGTTGTACATTTTGTAATTGCGATGGTAGTATTTGCCTTCGTGTGTGATGTCATAGGATACTTTACGAGTAACCACCGTCTTTTTGAGGTGAGTTGGTGGAATATGCTTTTCGCGACAGTATCTATATTCATCGCCATCATGTTTGGTCAATTTGAAGCAGGTTTGGCAGAACCATATGATGCGGCTCAACCAGTGCTCAATTTACATACACTCCTTGGTTGGACACTCTCAGCAATTTTGGCATCTCTTACGGCTTGGCGCTATGTGATTCGTTATCGCACTCCACAAAAGATATCAATTTACTACCTAGCAGCAGGTCTACTATTAACTGTTTTGGTTGGCATACAAGTGTATTTCGGAGATAAACTGGTTTGGGTTTATGGGTTACACACTGTACCAGTTATTGAAGCGATGAAGGAGGGGTTGTTACAATGAACCCTGAAGTTATTGACCAAATAAAAACTCACCTTGGAGCAAATGGGTTACCCTACACTATACCTATTCACCCCAATCTAGTGCATCTTACTCTGGGTTTGTTCATAATTGGTATTGCATTTGATATCGTAGGTTCGCTGTTTTCTGTACAAAAACCAATCTTTAAGCATTTCGCAATTACTGCCACTCGTTCTAACTTCTTTGATGTTGGCTGGTACAATATTCTCGGTTCAGCAATCATCACATTTTTTACGGTAGCAGTAGGTTTTTACGAAATGATGCTAGCAGAACCATCCACTGGCAAGAGCGCTTGGGGACTACAAGCGATGGAAACAATGCTTTGGCATGGTGTGGGTGGTGTTGTTCTTCTAGCACTGATTGTTGGGATGACGATTTGGAGGGGATTTCAGCGCTACGTTTGGCGTAAAGATAACGGTCAACAAGTGCAGTGGAGCTATTTACTTTCCGGGCTATTCATTCTGCTCCTCATGTACATGCACGGTACCCTAGGAGCGCACCTAGCTGCTGAATTTGGGGTTCACAATACTGCTGATATATTGTTGAGATTGGGCAAAAACCCTAACGTACTACTGAATTAATCAATGTTTAGTTAAGGGCTAATGGCTAATGGTTAATCGCTTTCATAGAACAGCAATTAGTAATTAACCCTTCGGGTGACGCTCGTGCCTCGCTAACGCTTTGCTATCGCTAACGCTAACGCTAACGCCAGTTCCCTACGGCGGGAAACCCGCCGTAGGGACTGGTCTCACCATTAACTATTAGCAATTAACATTCAACTGAACTTGTTACTATGAAAATCCCAAAAATTTTGCTTTTGAGTGTGATCGCGATCGCCTTAACTGCTGTCAGCCTTTGGATAGGGAATCAAGCATATTCCTGGCTACCCCCTCAAGCAGCAGCAGAATCACAACTCTTCGATAAATTGTTTAGTTTCTTAGTAACGCTGGGAGCATTTATCTTCCTTGGAGTTACGGGAACACTAATGTATTCAGTGATTTTCCATCGAGCAGCAAAGTATGATTTTAGCGATGGTCCTCCGATTGAAGGGAGTATAAAACTAGAAATTGTCTGGACTGCAATTCCTATATTCCTAGTATTTTGGATTGCAGGCTACAGCTACCTTATCTACGAACAAATGGGGATTCAAGGACCAATGGAGGCTGTTCATATACACATTCCCATCGGAATGAAATCGGCATCTGCTGCACCACTCCACAAAGACGTGGTTAAGAAGCACAGATACACCAAGAAGGAAAGGAGACACAGCAAGACGGAAAAAGCACATACAGGGAAAAAGTCTCTCACTACGATAGCAAATGTTTTGCCAGTTGAAGACATTGAAGTCCATGCTAAGCAGTGGGCCTGGATTTTTCGCTACCCAAAAACAGGAGTGACTAGCACCAAACTGCATTTACCTGTCAATCATCGCATCCGTTTAGCAATGCAGTCAGAAGATGTTCTTCATGGCTTTTATGTCCCTGCTTTCCGAGTCAAGCAAGACATTATTCCCAAGCGTAACATTAACTTTGAATTCACCCCCATTCTCCCTGGCAAATATCGATTGACTGATTCTGAATTCAGCGGTACTTACTTTGCAACAATGCAGACAGATGTTATTGTTGAATCCCCTGAAGATTACAAAAAATGGCTTGCAGAAGCAGCAGACGGCAAACCACGCATTGCAAACAACCAAGCTGCTTCCGAATATGCTCAAGAATCAAAAAAGTTAATCAAAGGCTGGGCAACGGTTGCACCCGCACAAGCCTCTATAGTCAATAGCGATTAGTCAATGGCTAAGTAAGTCGGCAACAAAAAACAAAACTATGTAACGAAATGTAAAATAGCTGTTTTCCGTTGGCACGACTACGAACCTAAGATGATTGATTTCCTCCGATTTACTTAGCTAATGGAAGACTAACAATTAGCAACAAACAAAAAACAATGACAAATATACCCGTCAAAAACATTGGTATTGCAGCTGAGATACCTCACTACGCACCTACAAACTGGAAGCGATACTTTAGCTTCAGTACAGACCACAAAGTCATCGGTATTCAGTATATTGTTACCGCCTTCATTCTATTTTTAGTAGGTGGCATATTTGCAATGATCATGCGTGGGGAATTGATTACCCCAGAATCAGATCTTGTTGACCGTAATGTCTATAACGCCTTGTTCACGATGCACGGCACTGTGATGTTGTTCGGATGGACATTCCCCATACTTACAGGTTTTTCTAACTATCTTGTGCCGTTAATGATTGGGGCAAGAGATATGGCGTTTCCCAGACTGAATGCTGTTGCCTTCTGG
Organism: Rhizonema sp. PD37; assembly: GCA_029379215.1. Lineage (GTDB taxonomy): Bacteria > Cyanobacteriota > Cyanobacteriia > Cyanobacteriales > Nostocaceae > Rhizonema. Next base: position 11,617 of record JAQYWO010000133.1, on the reverse strand, counting down.
ATGGTACCTGTCGCTGCTATTCTGCTCATGGTGAGCTTTTTTGTACCAGGTGGTCCAGCGCAAGCAGGTTGGTGGTCATACCCTCCAGTCAGTCTGCAAAATCCGACAGGAAATTTAATCAATGGTGAAGTTATCTGGCTTCTAGCAGTGGCAATATCGGGTGTGTCCTCAATTATGGGGGCGGTTAACTTTGTCACCACGATTTTCAAGATGCGAGCACCAGGCATGACGTTCTTCCGGATGCCTATCTTTGTTTGGAACGTGATGAGTGCTCAAATTATCCAACTGTTTGGGCTACCTGTATTGACAGCAGGTGCAGTCATGCTTTTACTTGACTTGACAGTTGGAACTAGCTTTTTTGACCCCGCGAAGGGAGGCAATCCAGTTCTGTTTCAGCACTTTTTCTGGTTCTACTCCCACCCAGCTGTTTACGTGATTATTCTGCCTGTCTTTGGAGTCTTTTCAGAAATTTTCCCCGTTTTTGCTCGCAAACCTTTGTTTGGCTATAGGATTGTCGCTATTTCATCACTCCTGATTACTGCAGTTAGCGCTATTGTTTGGGTACACCATATGTACGCCAGCGGTACTGCAGGCTGGATGCGGTTGCTTTTCATGGTCACAACAATGTTCGTTTCTGTGCCTACTGGTATTAAAGTGTTTGCCTGGACTGCAACCATTTGGGGCGGCAAGCTGCGGTTTGATACACCAATGCTGTTTGCACTAGGTGCATTAATATTTTTTGTGTTTGCAGGAATCACTGGCATTACACTCTCCTCTGTTCCTATTGATGTACATGTTAACAACACCTACTACGTGGTGGGTCACTTCCACTATGTTCTTTACGGCACAGTGACGATGGGGATGTTTGCTGCTATTTACTTCTGGTTCTCCAAGATGACTGGACGGATGTACTACGAAGGCTTGGGGCAGTTGCACTTTTGGCTATCGTTCATTGGCACCAATCTTAATTTCTTCCCAATGCACCCACTAGGATTGCAAGGAATGTTACGTCGAGTTTCTTCCTACGCCCCAGAGTATGAAGTGTGGAACATTATTTCTAGCATCGGAGCATTTATGCTAGGTGTATCCATTTTACCTTTCATACTGAATATGATTGGTTCTTGGATGCATGACAAACCAGCACCAAAGAATCCTTGGCGAGCAATTGGACTTGAGTGGCAAGTTTCTTCACCACCTCCTGTAGAGAACTTTGACGAAATTCCGGTTGTTATAGGAGAACCGTATGCCTACGGTAAATCTGAACCATTAGTAGCGGAGCGTAAGTAGTTAATTGTTAATGGTGAGACCAGTCCCTACGGCTGGTTTCCCGCCGTAGGGAACTGGCGTTAGCGAGTCTTCTCCCAAGGGGAGACGCAATCATGCGCTCCGAGCGTCATCCGAAGGGTTAATCGCAATTAACCATTAGCTAATAATAATCACTCTCAGGATAATTTATCAAATGGATAGTTCTATTACGAACGAAGAGTTACATCATTCTGAACACGATCATACCCATGATGAAGAAGGCAATAAAATGTTCGGCTTCATTGTTTTCTTGCTTTCAGAAACTTTCATTTTTCTCGGTTTTTTTACAGGATATATTGTCTACAAAACAACAACTCCTAACTGGCTACCTCCAGGTGTTTCCGGACTCGATATCAAAGATCCCGCAATTAATACAGTGGTTCTTGTGTCCAGTAGCTTTGTGATCTACTTAGCAGAACGCGCCCTTCTACGCCACGACTTGCTGAAATTTCGTCAATATTTAATAGTTTCGATCTCAATGGGAACTTACTTTTTAGTAGGGCAAGGGATCGAGTGGAGCCACCTTTCTTTTGGCTTTACCACAGGCGTCTTTGGTGGGATATTTTACTTATTGACAGGCTTCCACGGTTTACACGTTCTCACAGGCATTTTGTTGCAGATAATTGTTTTTGGTCGCTCGTACATTCCTGGTAACTACGACACAGGTCATTTTGGTGTAAACTCAACTTCTTTGTTCTGGCACTTTGTTGATGTCATCTGGATAGTTTTGTTTGTCCTTATTTATATCTGGCAATGAAAAAAATTGGGAGAGATGACTTAGTCAATAAAGTAATGAAAAGGAGACGTATATGATTATTGAAGATCAACACTACGATCTGATTATTGTTGGTACTGGGGCAGGTGGGGGTACGTTGGCATATAAACTTGCTCCCACCGGTAAGAAAATTCTGATTCTGGAACGCGGAAGTTTCTTACCTAAAGAAAATGAAAACTGGAGTGCATCTGAGGTTTTCCGCAAACAACGCTATCAAGCTCAGCAACAGTGGTACGATCAAGTAGGAGAGCCTTTTCGTCCTCAAACTAATTACTGGGTTGGTGGCAATACTAAAGTATACGGTGCGGCTTTGCTGCGGATGAGGGAAAGAGATTTTGAAGAAGTTCAACACCAAGATGGTATCTCTCCCGAGTGGCCTCTCAAATACAAAGACTTTGAACCTTATTACACCGAAGCAGAAAAACTCTACCTCGTCCACGGCAGACAGGGAGATGATCTAACTGAACCTCCTCGTAGCGAAACCTATCCATTACCTGCAGTGGCTCATGAAGCCCGAATGCAACAAATTTGTGATGCTATTTCTCATCAGGGGTTACATCCGGCTTATTTACCTTTGGGATTGAAGTTGAGTGAAGGAGCTGAGGAGCAAAGCGATTGTATCCGTTGCAAAACTTGTGATGGCTTTCCTTGTAATGTTGATGCTAAAGCTGATGCTGAAGTTGTCGGAATTTCCCCCTCTCTGAAATTCCCTAACGTCACACTCAAAACTAATGCGAAAGTGGTGCGGTTGCATACAAGCCCGAATGGAGGAGAAGTTAAAGCTGTTGAAGCAGAAATTGACGGACAATCTCATTTCTTTTTCAGCGATATTGTTGTACTTGCTTGCGGTGCTATAAATTCAGCAGCGTTGTTGTTGAGTTCTGCGAATAGCTCTCATCCTACTGGACTTGCTAATAGCTCTAATTTGGTAGGACGTAATTTTATGAAACAACTCATTACAACGTTGGTGCAACTAAGTCCTCAACCTAACCCTGCTATCTTCCAAAAGACGATTTGCGTTAATGATTTTTATTGGGGAGAACTAGGTTTTGATTATCCGATGGGTCATATCCAGAATACAGGTAATATTCTGGAGGATATGATACCTGCTGAAGCACCACCTCTTTTGGCTTTCTTGGCAAGACTCATGCCGGGTTCTGGACTGCAGCAATTAACTGCACGCGCTACTGGTTGGTGGTTGCAGACAGAAGATCTACCAGATCCCAATAATAAAGTACGTGTGGAGGGAGCTAAACAGTATATGGATTACACTCCCAATAATCTTGAGGCGCACGATCGCTTGATCCATCGCTGGATGGATGTGCTGAAAGTTGTAGACAGAATGACAGAAAATTCAGTCTTTTCAAGAGGCATTTATCCTTACAGCAATACGCCTATTCAAGTGGTAGCAAATCAAAGTGGGACTTGCCGCTTTGGAGAAGATCCAAAAACCTCCGTTCTCGATATCAACTGCCGCACCCATGATGTAGATAATCTTTACGTTGTAGATAGTAGTTTTTTCCCTTCTAGTTCTGCAGTCAGTCCTGCTTTAACAATTATTGCCAATGCTTTACGAGTTGGAGAACACTTAATTGAACGATTGAACAAGGGTTAAAACTGTGTAGCAAATGAATTCCCAGCTATAGATAACTATTAGACATCTCCACAAATTATAGTCTTTCTCATTTGTGTCCCATACACTTTCGTCTCTCTCCTAAGTAAGTGCTTGTGTGAAAAGTGCCCGTCAAGGTCGGGGTAAAGGTATTCTGTTTGTGACTCAAGCGAGATTTGCTATAATTATGCGTTCGTTGAAATCCTTGGTAGGGGCGAACGGGACTGAAAGCCTCTGCCAAGGATTTCGAGAGATGTCTACTATTTCAACAACTATGTTCCAGATATGATAAGTTTTCAAAAGGACATGATGGGGATTTACGCATCGTACATAAATAATACACATTTAGGTATTTCAGCCATGTTGAGTGCGATCGCGATTGCCCAAGGGGCACAAGCATTGCTGATAAGGACGGGGTTTTAAACCCATTTTCCCGATAAAAAACCTAGAACCGTAAAAGGTGCTAGGGACTAGGGTGCGTTCGATATGTAATTTAGGATTAGTTTATATTTATTTTCTTAAATTTCACGACTGTCTGCCGATCTAATCTAAATTGGTATACATAGTTACATTATTACTTTACATTACAACTTTCAACAAAATATTCAGTGCATGAAAAACCCTAGAACCGTAGAGGTTGAATTGGAACTAGGGTGTATGAGTTAATTGTGGTTTCAGATTACTTTATATTTGTTTTCTTAAATTTCACGACTGTCTGTTGATCTAACTTAAATTTGTATACGTCGTAACATTCTTACTTAACATTACAATTTTAAGGAAAGTAATCAGTGCATGAAAAAACTCTAGATCCGTGTAGATAGGAACTAGGGCAGAAATTAATCTAATGTTAAGGAAAAAGAGGATTACTCTTTCATCTACGAAAATACGTAGGTTGGGTTGAGGAAACTCACCCAACATTTACAGGCATTTATTGGGTTTCCCAACGGTAAGCCCAACTTACAAAAATTATTATCCGAGCAGTATTGGGACTACTTCTAGCATTTGTCTTAATCAACGTGATATTTGCTATATAATACTTATCTACTACATGCCACTCACTCACCTCCCCTTTGTGTAAAAATTAGCTCTCTAGCATGGTTGTATACTTTCATGATTGAATAGAAGAAAAAATCTGTACTTTTAGGCACATTTTTAGTCGAAAAAAATACATAAATCAAAAGTTTTTTAGCAATTATTTTGGCGACATGTATGTTATGCTTACGTTATGGAGGAATACAAAAGCAGTAAATAAATAAGCAAAAAGTCAATTTAATTTTTTACAAAAACCAAGCAACTAGTTCAGTAATAAGTATGCATTATTAGGAAAGCATTAACCGATCTTTTATATAGGCAAATGCTAAAGTTCGTGTTTTCTCCCACAGCGCTGAAGCTGTCGCAGGAAACACGTATTAGAGATTTTATGAGAGATACAAGCTCATGAAGATAGATGCGAATGTATGCAACAACGTGAAGTCAATCAGAACTCGCTTGGGCATGAGTCAGCAAGATTTGGCTAATCTAGCTGGCGTCACTCGTCAAGCTATTAGTAGTGTTGAATCAGGGCAATGCTCTCCTTCTGTTGCTATGAGTCTGCGTTTAGCCAAGGCGCTTGGCTGCCAAGTTGAGGAGTTATTTTGGATAGAAAATAATTTACTTGAAGTAGAGGCAGTTCTAACCCAATCAGTACCTAGCGGCGAGAAAATACCAGTTAGCGTCGCGCGGGTTGGGGATAGATTAATCGCTTATCCCTTAGTCGGGAACGATGCCTTTCGCATCGAAATGATTCCGGTTGATGGTTCGGCAGTTGCGACGGCACGGCAGTCAAATCTTGCTAGTTTTCCTAACGAGGAACGGTCAAACTTGAATGGTAAAGCACAGATACAGGCTAGTACCAATAAAGTCCAAGTCCGACTTTTCGACGATCTCAGCAAAATTCATAACACAGTTGTCATTGCTGGTTGTTCGCCTGTGATGTCCTTCTTAGCAAAAGCAACTGAACGTTGGCATCCGCAACTACGAGTTCTTTATCAATATGCCAACAGCATGACAGCATTGAGTCGCTTATGCCAAGGTCAAGTTCACATCGCAGGGATGCACTTGTACGCTCCGCAAACAGGGGAATATAACGTTCCCTTCGTGAAGGAAGCTTTAATAGGTAAGGGTTGCGTCTTGATCACACTTGGGTTTTGGGAAGAAGGACTCTTAGTTCAACCGGGAAACCCAATGGGGATCAAAACAGTTGCCGATTTGGTGAAGCTAAAAGCAACTATTGTCAACCGTGAACCTGGTTCCGCTTGTCATCTGCTTTTGCAAGGCAAATTGGAAGAACAAGGAATACCGTTACACGTTGTTAAAGGATTTGACAATATCGTATACAATCATCAAAGTGTGGCTTTATCTGTAGTCTCAGGAATTGCTGATGCAGGTGTCAGTACTGCTTCTGTAGCCTCTACTTTTGGGTTAGAATTTATCTCCTTGCATCAAGCGAGATATGACTTAGTGATTCTCAAGGAATACTTGGAAGAATCACCAGTCAAGCAGTTTCTCAGTATCTTGGGACATCGGCTGGTTCAATCACAAATAGAGATTCTAGGTGGCTACGACATCAGCAATATTGGCGAAGTTGTCGCCACGATTTAGAGAATAGTAATTCAAAAAAAGAACGGATATCGTATGCGTTCTAAGGTATCATCTGCTCGTTTTTCTTCCCAAAGGTTATAAAAGTGTGTGAGGTTTGATAATGAAAAGAAGGATTTTTATTGCCTGTTTAGCCTGTTTCTTAGCAATTTTTAGCGCTGAAGCTAGTCATATTCTGGGTTTGCAGCAACCAGCTTCTGCACAGTCACCAACGAATCCAAATGTGATTGTCGCAATGACAACCAGCATTGAGGACAGCGGTTTGTTGGATGATTTAGTTCCAGCAATTGAAAATAAAACAGGATACAAGCTGAAAAAGGTTGCAGTTGGTACTGGACAAGCTTTGGCTCTAGCTGAAAAAGGCGAAGTTGACGCGCTATTCGTGAATTCACCCAAAGCTGAACGAAAAGTTTTACAAGGTGGTGCGGTTATCAATCGGCACTTAGTAATGCATAATGATTTCGTGATTGTCGGACCTGGTGCTGATAAAGCAAAGATCCGAGGACAAAAGAATGCTGTGGAAGCATTTTCTATGATTGCCAAAAATCAAGCGTTATTCATATCGCGCGGGGATGACTCTGGCACTAATAAGCTGGAGAAAGATTTATGGCAACAAGCAAAGATTTCACCGACTGGCAATTGGTACCAGCAAACAGGTGCGGGAATGGGACAAACTTTGCAAGTCGCTAATCAAAAACTGGGATATACCTTAGCGGATCGGGCAACATATATATTTCAGAAGAAAAATCTATCTTTGCCAATATTGGTGGAAGGAGACAAAAAACTATTGAACCTCTACCACGTCATGCAGGTAAATCCACAGAAATTCTCCAAGGTGAACACTGCAGGAGCTCAAGCGTTTATTAATTATGTCTTATCCCCTGAAGGACAGGCGCTAATTGCAGCTCACGGAAAAAAACAGTTTGGACAAGCGCTGTTTTACGTTGATGGCGGTAAAACGGAAAAAGATTACGGTTTTTAACCAGTTGTTAGGCAGATAAATTGTGATCAGTTTGTGGTAGATTTGCAGTGATTCAATCAATCTCACGTTTAGATAGATAAAGAGCAGCAAATTCGTGAATACAATTCTTGAAGGAGCTACGAAGGCTCTTGAGCTATTAACTACAGGCAATAGCGACGTTTTCCAAGTGATGACGATGACATTGTTTGTCTCTCTTGCAGCCACAGCCATTAGCGTTTTATTAGGAATACCATTAGGACTATGGCTAGCTTTAGTGGATTTCGCTGGCAAGCAGACAGTGACTAGTTTGATCAACTTTGGCATGGGATTACCGCCAGTCGTCGTCGGTTTATTCGTCAGTCTGTTTTTTTGGCGCTCTGGTCCTTTGGGCAACTTCGACTTGATGTATACGCCTACAGCTATGATCGTAGCCGAAGCAATTATTGCTTTTCCCATTGTCGCCGGCTTAAGTTTTGCAGCAATCATCAGTATTAATCCAAAACTCAGCTGGCGACTGCTATCAATGGGGGCGACACAGTGGCAAGTTAACTGGTTGCTGATTAAGGAAGCACGGTTAGGGTTAATGGCTGCAGTCATAGCTGGTTTTGGTCGCGTTATCTCCGAAGTTGGTGCATCCATGATGGTGGGTGGGAATATTAAGGGGCAGACAAGAGTTCTCACCACAGCGATCGTCTTGGAAGTAGAGAAAGGAAATTACGATGTTGCTATAGCGATCGCATACATTCTGCTCATCATCACCTACACGATTATCGTATTGCTGACTATCTTACAGCATGACAGGAAAATCCTATGAGCATAAACGATTATGTCTTAAAGATGCAGCAAGTGAGCGTCGATAGTAAAAGACATAAAAATATCCTATCTATTGAAAATTTTGCAGTTCGTCCTGGAGAACTTGTCGCTGTGCTTGGTCCCAATGGCGCTGGTAAAAGCACCCTATTAAGTACAATCAATCTGTTACAGCCTTACAGTGGTGAAATGCAATTATTCGGACAAGATGTCCGTAATGCCAATAAAACATTGTTACGTCGTCGTTCTGCACTGGTATTTCAGGAAACATTATTACTGGATGAAACTGTTTTTCATAATGTTGCTAGAGTATTAAAGTTTCGAGGAACACCAGCACACAAAATAAAGCAAAAGGTACATACTGCACTCGCCACTTTTGGCTGTGAACACCTCACAAATCGATCAGCTCGCTCCCTGTCTGGTGGTGAAGCAAAGCGGGTTTGTATAGCCTGCGGGTTAGTCGCTGATTCGGAATTGCTGCTTTTGGATGAGCCTTCTGCTTCTTTAGATGTAGGAATACGTGCTGAGATCATCGATAAAATTAGAGAGTGGGCTGAAGCTAGGGGATCGGCAGTTATATTAGTCAGTCACAACTTTACCGACATTCTGCATTTTGCGGAACGGGCAATAGCGCTGTCTGACGGCTGTATTATACAGGATGATAAATTGGAAAATCTCATCCGCCAACCCGCTAACCAGCAGCTGGCAAAACTGGTAGGGATGGATAATATTATTCCGTGCCAGGTAGAAAGGGGTAGTCGTGGATATTCGATCAAGCTCGTAAACAGTATAGAGTTTTTATATCCTGGTGAAGTGAAGACACCAGTAACTGCTTGTTGTTTGTCAGGCGACGCTTTCTATATTGAAGATGCAAGTTCTTCAGATCCACACCAACCGTGGTTAATCATTATTGAGGGACTAGTGGAACGAGTTTTACATGGGATTGGAACTTATACTATTCGCGTTAAGGTGGGAGAACAAACTTTAATCGCTAGAGTACCTCGAAGTCACATGTCCGATAATGTGCGTCGTCATAAACCCATCAAGCTGGCATTCAATCCTACAGATGCACATTTTGTGTAAAAGCCGCGATTTTTAGCCATTTACACCCGAGCGCGATCGTCTCTTCTGACACTGCATCTGAATGTCGGGTGGCTTTACGAGTTGCTTTTTTTCGGAATGTTGTTTAACTTCAGATTTCGGAGAATGACCAATTGTAGAGATCATGGAACGGTCGATTGTGATGCAGCCTGGAGAAGTATGAGCGCCGCTTTTTTCGCCTGTGAGGCCGTTAACCAACTTCCTTCCATCATCGCAACTACGGTGGCACCTTGTACGAGCAGAAGCAGTTGTCGGGCTAATTGTTCCGGTGATGAAACTTCTGCGGATTGAGCCAGACTGAGAATGTAGCGGTAGATCGATTGTTGATGCTCTAACGCCAATCGATGTGCAGAGTGATCGGGATTGGCTAATTCAACTGTTGCATTAATAAATGCACAACCACGGAAATCTGGCCCCTCAAACCATTCCCGTAAAACATCAAAGATTGCAAGTAGTTGTGTAGATGGATTAGAACTACGCTGCTCAATCGTGGTTTTCAACCATTCGCTCCATTGTTCTTCCTGTTGTCTTAGCCACGCTTCAATTAATGCATCTTTTGATTTAAAATGATTGTATAACGACATCTTGGCAACACCAGATTCCGCTATAATTCTGTCAATGCCAACATTCCGAATTCCCTCCCGATAAAACAAGTCCGAAGCTGTACTCAGGATGCGATCATGGACAGATTTACGGGTTGTTTTCGATTTAGACATTTAGATCACATCCTTCAACCATGTCTATAAAATTCATCAGCATAGCTGACAGATGAACCGCCAAAATTGCGGAATGCTTACCTTTCAATCGCCTAGGATTTGAGAAAAAGACTATTTGCCAAAATCCAGTGTTTATCCCAAAGCTATTGACGAACTGCAAGCAGACCGAAGTTTCCCCAAAACTCCGGATCTGCTTGCTCTGTTTGTACTCCACAACACCTCCAGATAATTGTGGGTTAAGACTATCAGTTCATCAAACGATTGATTAACTCATAGGATTTCGCTCCTTAACTAGAGAAAGACAAACATTGGGAGACACTACTTTTCGGTTAAGAATTGATCCCCTTTAATCCCCCTTTTTAAAGCGATAAGATCGCATATAAGGAGAGTATTCCACAGTCACAGCGAGGAGCGTGGGTTGGGGAATCCACAAGGTATAGACATCACTAACCGAAAAGTATTGTATTGAGAGGTGACGACGAGGCAACGAATACAATGTTTATTGTTTCAAGCTCATACAGGAGCATCTTCATCTCGGAGTTACAAAGTAGGCTTTTTGGCTGCTTTGCTCCGCTTTGATTAAGGTGATTCCCTGACCAGTCAATGATAAAGTTGGGTTAACTTTTTCTTAGCAAGCGCTTGAAGACTTTTTGTAATTGCCTGCTTTCGATCTCCCATACATCAAGAATATCATACATCTTGCCAATTTACTTGCGTTTCTCAATTAATTTGCTGATATCGCTAATTCTTTCTCCTAGTAAGACTGCTGCCTATTTGTATCAACCTTAAAGTTAAAATGTGCATATTCATACAAAAATGGTATAAGAGTGTTTCTACTTACAATTAATCAGAAGCTAAACGATGAGCAGATCATAATTGCGTTTTTTCTGCTGTTATGTCGGGTTTAACAAGTCTAACCTGCTCAAAAAAGCGAGATATCGAAGGTAAAACCGCAAGAATGGCTGCTAAAACAACTAAGAATGCAGAAATACCAAAAATTTGGTCACGAGGAATTTCGAGTACACCGCGTAAAATAACCTCTCTCAAAGCAGAAACGATTGTAATTTCCACTGCAGCTCCTACGGATGTTCGCTGTTCTTGCAAATAATCAATTAATAAACGAAATAACTCTACTAGAATTAAAATGAACAGAATATCAGATGTTACTTGCCGTAGATCTAATGGATGTAAGAAGGAGAAGAACATATCTCCTAATCGTATAAGCATCACACAAAATAAACCAAGACAGAGAGAAATGACAATAAAGTTTTGAAACATCTCCAGGTTACGTACAATTTTAGTTCGCTGTAACTGATTGTTGAAATCTGTAATCAGTTGTTTTAACATACCGTCTCCGCATAATATAGATTCATCCATTTACAGAATAAGTATTTCACAAAAACCAGGGCTTTAAGAGTAGTATGCAACACCATATAACAGCCCGCACATCAGTTTTGAAATCCTATGTCTCTTTCCTTCCTTGGCTTTCTTAGCTCAGGAGCGGTAGTCACAGGCTTGCCTCTACGTGTCTATATTCAAAAAATAATTTTCACAACTCATTTATAAACGCTATAGCAATCCTATTTGAGTTGTGAACAGTTTGTTTGGGCTGTTGACTGTCAACAGTCTTAACTCAATATTCTCAAATCATTGAGGACTGCTCTATATACATTTCAATTTTTATAAAATGTACGTTAAGT
>JAQYWO010000132.1 GCA_029379215.1 Rhizonema sp. PD37 | reverse complement strand
ATACTTATACGGATATCACCTAATTCCAATCGAAAAGCCCCTTTATTTTCCGTATGATTTAGACAATAATGGCACTCGAAGACCAACACATATCCATCGCCGGGGTGCTGGAAGTGTTTGAGCCACAGTTTGACAAAAAACTTTAAGAGGCAAACAAAAGTGAAATTAGCAGTTTACGGAAAAGGTGGTATTGGGAAATCTACAACCAGCTGTAACATCTCTGTCGCTATAGCAAAACGCGGTAAGAGAGTACTGCAAATTGGCTGCGACCCGAAGCATGACAGCACCTTTACCCTCACTGGGTTCTTAATTCCGACGATTATCGACACCCTTCAAGAAAAGGACTACCACTACGAAGATGTCTGGCCGGAAGATGTGATTTATAAAGGCTATGGTGGAGTAGATTGTGTAGAAGCAGGTGGTCCGCCTGCTGGTGCTGGATGTGGCGGCTACGTAGTTGGCGAAACCGTGAAATTGTTGAAGGAACTCAACGCCTTTGATGAATATGATGTCATCTTGTTTGATGTTCTTGGTGACGTTGTTTGCGGCGGTTTTGCCGCACCTCTGAATTATGCTGACTACTGCATGATTATTACCGACAATGGGTTTGATGCCTTATTTGCTGCTAATCGGATTGCAGCTTCAGTACGGGAGAAAGCCCGGACTCACCCTCTGCGTCTAGCTGGGTTAATTGGCAATCGCACCACAAAGCGGGATTTAATTGAAAAATACATAGAAGCCGTCCCAATGCCAGTTCTGGAAGTCTTACCTTTAATAGAAGATATCCGAGTTTCTCGCGTGAAAGGTAAAACTTTATTTGAAATGGCAGAGGAAGATCCTTCTCTGAACTACGTTTGCGATTATTATCTCAACATCGCTGATCAGATTCTGGCAAGACCAGAAGGTGTTGTCCCGAATGATGCCCAAGATCGTGAATTGTTCTCGTTGTTGTCAGATTTCTATTTAAATCCGAGTAAACCCCAGGTTCGGAATTCAGAAGAAGAATTAGACTTGATGATTGTATAAATCATCTTATTTCTCAGGATGGGGGAAAAAAAATGGCATTTTTTCATAGCTTTACAGAATCATTAAAGCAAAAGTGGTTGCAATTTTTCCAAATTAATCGTGACTGGCTCAACATGCATATGGAGGTAGAATCAGTCCATACACCAGACGGTGGAAAACGACCACCTTCTTACCTCATCCTGGGAGTGGTGAACGCCCTGGAACCCAAGCTCGCGCAGTTGATGCCGCCCTTTTCCAAACTAAATCCAGACGCTGACACTTTGATCGACGTACTCGGTTTGCATTTCGATCCGGACATAGTTCTTGGTAACCGTGTTCTTTCTAAAGAAAACGTAACCCAATGGGACTCAGCAGTGATCGTGGAGGAAGCTCTTGGCGATGAAACGTTAACGATTTCTCTGGATGGAGATGAAATGGAGCATGATTTGGAAATGCTCGAACACAGCGAACAAATTATGGTAGCGGAAGTCATCACACGAGAAGAGCTAATCGCAACGTCCCTGGACGAACTCGACGAGATCAATTGGTCGCCAGAAACTCACAATGGTAATAATGGAAAAGATAAACAATCTAAAGATGAGTTCTACTCCTCATCTCATGTCAACATAGTGGATGAGTTTGGCGAGATTTCCTTTGATGATTTGAAGGAAGATGATAGCAAAATCTACTCGACAACTCCACATCATGAAAATGAGCATCGCGATGCATTATTAGATGTTTGGAGTGAAGAAACTTTACCGCATAAGGGTGAAACACATCACGAAATTTTCATAGGGGAAGAAGAACTGCCCAAGAGTGCTTTTGACGACACAGAAATTGCCCGTCTCTTCCCCAATTCGTAATCACCAGAGTGAGGAGTGCTGAGGCGCGAGTTTAATCCGCTTTTACATCTTTGCTCCTCACGAAATCTTTTAAAACCTGCCTGTATACGAGTGAGTAAGGGGTAGTTAGTAGTTCATGGTTAGTCTCTAGTTGTCATAAGAAAACTACAAAATTAAGGGACTTGCCTCTTGTACGGGCGGGTTTTGTAGGATGTTGTGTTCGCTAGGAATGCGATGTTGCTTCTATTAAACCCGCCCCTACTTACTTTAAATAAAGGGGAGAAAATACCAAAATGACTGTTGCTCAACCAGACGCTTTAACTTTTGAGTGTGAAACCGGAAATTACCACACCTTTTGCCCAATTAGTTGTGTAGCATGGCTCTATCAAAAAATTGAAGATAGCTTTTTTTTGGTCATTGGCACAAAAACTTGCGGTTATTTCCTGCAAAATGCCTTGGGTGTGATGATTTTTGCTGAACCCCGTTATGCAATGGCAGAGTTGGAAGAAGGAGATATTTCCGCACAATTAAATGATTATGAAGAGTTAAAGCGGTTGTGTTTACAGATTAAGCGCGATCGCAATCCTAGCGTAATTGTGTGGATTGGCACCTGCACCACCGAAATCATTAAAATGGATTTGGAAGGCTTAGCACCAAAACTAGAATCTGAAATCGGTATTCCTATTGTTGTTGCTCGTGCCAATGGTTTGGACTATGCTTTCACTCAAGGAGAAGACACTGTATTAGCTGCAATGGCTTTACGTTGTCCCGAGAAGGCTCCTGAAGCTGAAAAAGAAGAGCGCAGTGGTATTCAAAAGCTGCTCAACTTTGGGAAGAAGAATGAAGTTGTTGTCAAAGAAGAATCCGAGTACGTCGCTCATCCACCACTGATATTATTTGGTTCTCTGCCAGATCCGGTTGTCACTCAGTTAACTCTGGAACTGAAAAAGCAAGGTATTAAAGTTTCTGGTTGGCTACCCGCAAAACGCTTTACAGAACTCCCGAGCATTGAAGAAGGGTATTATGTTGCTGGTGTCAACCCCTTTCTCAGCCGCACTGCAACGACTTTGATGCGTCGTCGCAAATGTAAACTCATTGGCGCACCCTTCCCCATCGGACCAGATGGTACCCGCGCTTGGATTGAAAAAATCTGCTCGGTATTTAATATTACTCCGAAGGGGTTAGATGAGCGGGAAGCTCAAATTTGGGAAAGCTTGGAAGACTACGTAAAACTGATTCGTGGTAAGTCCGTGTTCTTTATGGGCGATAACTTGCTAGAAGTTTCCTTAGCACGTTTTCTCGTGCGCTGTGGCATGAGTGTGAACGAAATCGGGATCCCCTACATGGATAAGCGTTACCAAGCGGCTGAGCTGGCTTTACTGGAGAGTACCTGTAAGGAAATGGGCGTACCCATCCCTAAAATTGTGGAGAAGCCAGATAACTACAACCAAATCCAGCGGATTTACGATATGAAGCCCGATCTGGTAATTACTGGTATGGCTCATGCTAATCCTCTAGAAGCACGCGGTATTAATACCAAGTGGTCTGTAGAGTTTACCTTCGCACAAATTCACGGCTTTACCAACGCACGTGACATTCTCGAATTAGTGACTCGTCCGCTACGTCGGAATAACAACCTCAAAGATTTGGGTTGGGATAAGTTGGTGAGGGAAGAAGCTAAGATTTAGCATTTCTTTATTGTGATGGGCGATCCGTTGCGATCGCTCTCTCTAAATAGTGGGTAATTTCCAAGAACGCCCTTGACAGTGAACTTCATCTGCAATAATGTGAATGCCTGCACTCTGTCTCATTAACACCATAGCTTCTTCACGCTCTTCATCAGTCATGTAGTCATCTCCTTTACGTCCACTGGGGCAACGTTTCGGATCTCCTCCTGCACCCAAATACCTCTGCCTAGCTAGATTTATTAGCTCTTGCAGTCTAACTTCTTGTTTTTTTTGTATTTCAGTTAGTTCTCTCATAATTCTGATATCCAGTCAGGAGGGACAATTTCTCCATTTGGCAAAATATAGGTAACTGGTAAAATAGGACTTGAAGTTTGAATGCGCCAATATCCTGTTTCTTCATCATAAAATCTCCACTCAAGCAGTTCCAACGTTTCTAGAGCATTAATAATCAGATATTGTGCTTCTGTCGGTTCCACAAGTTTTTAGTTTAAATTTTCGCTCTAGCTATTTAGGGGTTAGGGCATTAAATCGTCTTTTTTTTACGAACTGCTAAGGATTTGCTGATTATCAAGACTGACCACTTAATTGCTGAATTTGCTGTGCGAGCGCTTCTTCCATCATACGAATATTGTCTTCCACATTCCTTACCATCTTCAGTGAACATGGATGGGTATATAATCGCTTCTGAATCGGGAGTACGGCGACTAAACAAGACTTCTAGCGCCTCCACATCGAGACGATGTTCAAGTACATAGACTCTCAATTCTTTTGTAGACATTTTTGCCAAATGACTAAATAGAACTTCGAGTACCTCTATATCTTCCCGACTTGCAGGTACATACGCATGACTAACAAAGGATCAAACACATTAGTGCTTGTGGGCTGTTGGATAAATAGTCTTTTCCTCAATTTTGACATAGAAAGCTACAGAGGTAGTCTTAACAGATATGTAAGTATTCAGCCCAAAGCAACTCAAATCTCAGAAAATGTCATAAATATATAGGTTTTATATATAGGTTTTGGCACTGTGAATGGTTTATATTACCGAGGGAGTGGCGAAAAAAGTTATGATGTACCAATACAGGAGGATGCGCTACACAACAGAGTCCTGGTAGATAAACCCTCTTATACCGTCAGCACCCCGCTCTAAAGAGACAGGGCTTCTCCCAAGGGGAGACGCTTTGCGAACGTGCCTTTCCTTTAGGTAGCTGACCCGCTGACTAGATCGCATGTCTCAAGTAACCGTTACGGAGAAGAGTTTGAGTTCACACCAAGGGATACGCAGCCAGTTCCTTGCTCTGTAATTCCACGATTAAACAGTTTTACGAGGGGTAATACAGTGTTGTAGGAAAAGTACCGATCCGTAACCTGGCTAGGCTAACATTACTCTCGCAAGGGAAGGCTCTTTGGAGCAAAACTGTTGTGCGTACAGGTGAGTCCAGCCCGCATGAGGCGTTTTCCCGCCGTAGGGGACTGGCGAACCCGAAGGGGTGAAAAATGTCAGTTCGTAATTGCCCGAACGAGAGTAAATTGCAACGTTACCCGGCATTGAGTAACCCCAAGGCGCAAAGTCTTGGGGAGAGAGTACTCTCTCCCCAGAGCTTTGCGGCAATGGTATTCACAGATATTTTATCGCTCATTAAAATGAGCGTTCGTTTTTCCTCCGTGGGTTAAAACCACACGGGCATCCATTCGTATCGGAGATTTTAAGATGAATGACTGGTGTTGCCCTCAGATGTGGGTGAGCGCGAAGTAGGAGGAGCGATCGCGCTCGTTGTTTACGTTTGTCATTTTCATTCTCATCGCCAACGTTTAAGCTTAAACTGGAAACTTCACCTCTAGCAATACCTCTAGCCTTAAAGTAAGCAATTATGTCTAAGGTTCTTGTCTCCGATCCAATTGACCAAGTTGGGATTGATATTCTCTCCCAAGTTGCCGCAGTTGATGTTAAAACTAATTTAAAACCAGAAGAACTGGTGGAAATCATTGGTGATTATGACGCACTCATGATTCGTTCCGGCACCCGCGTTACCCAAGAAATTATTGAAGCTGCTACCAAGTTAAAAATTATTGGTCGTGCTGGTGTGGGTGTCGATAATGTTGATGTTCCTGCTGCTACACGAAAGGGGATTGTAGTCGTCAACTCTCCCGAAGGAAACACGATTGCCGCTGCAGAACATGCACTTGCCATGATGTTGGCTTTATCTCGGCACATTCCAGATGCCAACGCTTCAGTTAAACGCGGTGAATGGGATCGCAAAACTTTTGTCGGTACAGAGGTTTACAAAAAAACTCTGGGGATCGTGGGTTTAGGAAAAATTGGCTCTCATGTTGCCAATGTTGCCAGAGCAATGGGAATGAAACTGCTGGCTTATGATCCTTTTATTTCCACAGAAAGGGCAGAACAGCTTGGCTGTCAGTTAGTAGAGATGGATTTGCTGATGCAGCAATCCGATTACATTACGCTCCACATACCCAAAACTCCAGAAACGACTCACCTCATCAATGCTCAAATGCTAGCAAAGATGAAACCTACCACCCGTATTATCAACTGCGCTCGTGGTGGGATCGTTGACGAAGAAGCTTTGGCAGCAGCTCTTAAAGAGGGTACAATCACTGGTGCCGCACTGGATGTTTACGAGTCAGAACCACTTGCGGATTCTCCCTTGAAGTCACTGGCAAAAGAAATTATCCTGACTCCCCATTTGGGAGCATCAACAACAGAAGCTCAAGTCAATGTAGCGGTTGATGTTGCCGAACAAATTCGAGATGTGCTATTGGGATTACCAGCACGTTCAGCAGTTAATATTCCCGGACTTAGTCCCGATGTTTTGGAAGAACTCAAACCGTATATGCAGCTTGCCGAAACCTTGGGTAACTTGGTGGGACAGTTAGCTGGCGGACGAGTGGAATTATTGAACGTCCGATTACAAGGCGAACTGGCAACAAACAAGAGTCAGCCATTAGTGGTGGCAGCTTTGAAAGGCTTGCTCTACCAAGCTCTGCGGGAAAGAGTCAACTACGTGAATGCCAGTATAGAAGCAAAAGAGCGTGGTATACGTGTAATTGAAACACGAGATGCTTCAGTTCGGGACTACACAGGCTCGCTACATTTGGAAGCAACGGGTACTTTGGGGACTCATTCTGTTATGGGTGCTTTGTTGGGTGACGGCGAAATTCACTTAACTAACATCGATGGTTTTCCAATTAACGTTCCTCCTAGCAAACACATGGTGTTCACCCTGCACCGAGATATGCCGGGAATCATTGGTAAGCTTGGTTCTCTCCTCGGTAGCTTTAATGTCAATATTGCTAGTATGCAGGTAGGTCGTAAAATCGTCCGTGGTGATGCAGTTATGGCTCTCAGTATAGATGACCCATTACCAGATGGCATTTTAGATGAGATTGTTAAAGTGTCGGGAATTCGGGATGCTTATACAGTAACTTTATGAGTAATGAGTGAAGAGTGATGAGTTGTGAGTTATGAGAATGAAGTTAGAGAGAATATGAGTTGAAATTTGGAATGTTTCTTTCTTCACTTTTTTCTGACTCAGCACTTCATTCTTATTACTCATTGCTCATTGCTCATTGCTCATTACTCATCACTCATTACTCATCACTCAATTGTGGCAAACACTTGGTGGGAACTACAGATACTCTGTGAACCAGATCTAGAAGATTCTATCTTTTGGAGATTGGATATTTTTGGCTGTCGTGGAACAGCTAGTGAAAGAAAAGATAATAACTGCTTAGTTAAAAGCTACTTACCGCAATTCCAAGCAAATATCCTGGATTTAGCGGCACTGTCCCTGTGGCTGCGTCAAGATGCTCTCTGTATTCAACTGCCTGTGCCTGTTATGCAATGGCAATTGATTGATGAGCAAGATTGGGCGACAGGCTGGAAACAATACTGGAAACCTCAGGAGATTGGCGATCGCTTCTTGATCAATCCTGCATGGTTACCAATACCAGATTCTAACCGCCTCATTATTCGTATGGACCCTGGTGTAGCATTTGGTACAGGAGAACATGCGACAACCCAATTGTGTTTGGAATCTCTAGAAATGCGCTTGGGTGGAGGAAGCACATCCTTTTTCGGTAAGAATCAAGAAACAGAGGATGTGGTAATTGCTGATATTGGTTGTGGTTCTGGGATACTTTCAATCGGGGCGTTGTTACTAGGTGCAAAGCAAGTCTATGCAGTTGATACTGATCCATTAGCAGTAAAATCAACTGTAGAAAACTGCTCCCTCAACAGCATTGATCCACAACGCTTGATAGTGTCGGAAGGGAGTTTAGACGTTTTGACAAAACTGGTTCAACAAGTTGATGGAATTGTCTGCAATATTTTGGCGGAGGTGATTATCGACTTGGTTCCAGAAATAAGTGCGATCGCTCTTCCCACAACTTGGGCTATTTTTAGTGGAATTCTACTCGAGCAATCCAATGCCGTTGCTGAGACTTTAGAAAAACATGGCTGGGTTGTTGCTACCCTCTGGCGGCGCAAAGAATGGTGTTGTTTGAATGTGCGGCGTTCTTAAGTGAGAGACAGGAGCTAGTAGAAAGTAAAGTTAATTGCACGCTATCACAAAATTACTCAGCATTCCTAAGTTTTACTAGTGAGTAATATCATGTTCAGTTAATTAACCATAATTTTTGTAGACACTGCATTTTACCATGCTCCTCGCTTGGGCGTGGTAGAAACGCCTTATGTGCTATGTGCGCTGGCTCCCCAACCTCTTCAAAGCAAGCAGGGAGGGGAGCTTTGGCGTCAGTCACAAATAGGGTGCGGTTCAATACTGCGTGGGTGTGTTACCGGATATGATCAAAAACCGAAAGATATCCTCGCATCCTCTGCCAGAAACTTATTTCTATAGCGCTAGCTCCCAAGCAATTTTCTGCAAGTATCAGTATAGCCAAAATGAGATCCTGCGATCGCTAAGAATAATTCTTATGAAGCAATATTAAAACAATTAATAAGTTTTGCTAAGTTTATGAGATTTATGGTTAAATCATCATCAAATAATGAAATAAGCTAATGCTAGTAAAGACTGCTAAGAGATAACACTCATAAATAAGCGTACAAGTTTATACAAGTTAGCTTAGTAGTTACCCTCAAGCTTAACGTTACTCCACACCAAACACCAAAGTCATGATTCCGCCGAGAAAAGCCTTATTTTGTTTGTCACCTCGTTACCGCCTTGATGATGAATCACTCTGGTTGGAAGGAATTGACCCCAGTCGTCATTACTGGATTGCAGTGAATGGAGACAAAAATCTTGTCGTGGCGATTCCTGGGTTAACGGTATCATCCAAAAGTGAGTTGAAGCAAATTATGTATAAATTCCGCTCGCTACAAACTGGAGAACAAATGACTTTGGTTAAAATTGCCAGTGCTTATACGATTTACTGTGTCAGTCTTAACTGTTATGCCTTAGAAACAAAAGTTAATGGTGCTTTAGTTTGGCATCTATTTGATCGCGAGACTTTAGATAGTCTGCTGATGACGGCACATCCAAATTGGCAATGTGCGCCATCAGACATTGACTTAGGACGGAAAATACTGATGCGCTCTTTTCAACAAGCTATGAGCTATTAGCGATTAGCTATCTTGTAGTTGAGCTGTGCGTACTGAGAGTTCCTGTGTTTGGTTACCACGCTGCACCTTGATTTGCAAAACTTGACCGATTTGACTATTTTCCACAATGTTAAGTAACTGTTCGCTTTGAGTGACTTGTTGGCGATCAACTTGAAGAAGAACATCACCCATACGTATACCTGCTTTTGCAGCTGGGGAGTTGGGAACAACACCAGCTACCAAAATACCGTTAACTTCTGGTACTTGTATAGGAGCATTCGGGTTCTCGTTGATTTGATTTGCTAATTCAGGAGTTAAATCCTGCATTCTAACACCCAAATAAGGATGAGCAACTTTTTGACCGTTTTCTAATTGGGCGGCAATTGTTTTGGCTTTATCAATAGGAATAGCAAAGCCAATACCTGTCGCATCACCACGAATTGCTGTATTGATCCCAATGACTTCACCTTGAGCATTCAACAGTGGTCCGCCAGAGTTACCGGGGTTGATGGCGGCGTCAGTTTGAATAAAGTCTAGGCGTTTGTTGCCAATACCAATTAGAGCGCTGGAACGTTTGAGGGTACTAATAATGCCCAAGGTGACGGTGTTATCTAATCCCAATGGATTGCCCACTGCGATCGCCCAGTCTCCCACCTGTACATCTGAGGAAGAACCTAAAGACGCCACAGGTAAATCGCTACCTGCATCAATCTTGACAAGGGCTAAATCCGTAACTTCATCAGCTCCTTGAACTTTACCTACAAAAGTACGACCATCTTTCAAGCGGACTGTTACTTTATCTGCCTTATCGACAACGTGGGCATTAGTTAAAACTAATCCACCCTTGTTAATAATAAAGCCCGAACCCAACCCGCGCATTTGCTCTGTAGGCATTTGCTGGGGGAAGCCATCACCAAAAAATCTCCGAAAAAAGGGATCTTCTGAGAATGGATCGGCAATGCGATGAGTAATAGTTCGCTCAGTATCAATTCTGACAACTGCATCCCCAACACGATTTACAGCTGCTGTGACAAAACTACTGGCTCCTATAGCAGCAGATGCTGGCGATTTCTTCTGAGTTACTGTCAGAGAGTCATTGGGGACAAAAGCTACTGCCGATTCTGCGTAAGATGGTGTTCCTAGCAGGGTACCCAATAAGAGTAAAGTTCCTATAAGTACACTAAATACACGTATACTATTTTTACGTATAAACGGGGATAAGTGGAATCGCATAACCTCAACCTAATTTTTCAGATCACAAAGTTACTGAATAAGACTTACGCAAAAGTTGCTTTAATCGCGTAATTTATCGAACGACTTATCTTCTCCTGAAGAGAGAAGATCGGGTTTGCCAGTCGCCTGGGCGTGGAAAAACGCCTCTAGCAAGCTGCTTCACCAAGACGCTGTGAGTACACTCTTGTGTTCGTAGAGTGTGCGTAAGTCTTATAAAGTGCTCTATAGCAATCCTAAATGATTCATGAACAAAAACATGATGGGTTGCTAATGGTTAATTGCTGATCCTTTATTGCTAATCAAGATAACAATTTTGCTTGCAGGTCTGTCCATGTGACATCTGCTAAACTTGGTAAGACAACATGAGCAGATCCAACTCGCTCAGAGGGACCAAGTCCTACTGCCCACATACCTGCTGCTAAAGCTGCTTCAATGCCTGCGGCAGCATCTTCTACAACCACACATCGTGCTGGTTCAAGTCCCAACTCATTGGCTGCAAACAGAAATAAATCGGGCGCAGGCTTAGGTTGCTGCACGCTATATCCGTCAGCAATCGCATCTACACGATCAGCAATACCTAGTTTTTCCACAACAGTATGAGCATTTTTACTAGCTGAGCCAATGGCTATTTTAATCCCTGCTTGCCGCAGTTCTGCTAAGAATGCAAGTGCTCCTGGCAACAAATCCTCTGAAGAGATATTCTCTATGGATTCCACATAATAGCGGTTCTTGCGATCCATCATCTCTTGGATTTGAGCTTCAGAATATTGCCGATTGCCAATGATAATTAACAGCGATTCGCGACGAGATACACCTCGAAGCGCTTCATTAGCCTGCCGATCAAAAGGTAATCCCTCTTCATCAGCTAGCTTCTGCCAAGCACGGTAGTGATACTCTGCTGTATCTGTTAAGACTCCATCTAAATCAAAGATGAATCCAAGAATGTTGGGTGAGTGAGTCGTGGGGGAGGGCATCTGCGTTACGGAGTCAGTACTGGATGAGTGTTTCTCTGTATAAGTCTTTGGCGTTGGGGAGTCGGAAGAAGAGGAAGTTAATTTTTCCCCTACTTCCTCTGCTGCCGATCGCAAATCAAATTCATGCCATTTGCCACACCAATGAAGCTTGAACTTTAAACGCTTCCAACCGGGAGGTAGGTGGGGGTTGGCAACCGGGCCATCTTGTGTTAATTGGATTCCACCAAATCCCCAAATCGCAGCTTGCCAAACGCCACCAGCACTAGCACCATGAATTCCTTCATGAGCATTGCCTCGTACATCTTCAAGATCTACCATGGCTGCTTGCATAAACTGTTGGTAAGCTTCTACTGATTTGCCTAAGTCTGAGGCTAAAATAGCATGAATTGCCGGTCCCAGGGATGAACCATATGTAATATCAGTACGGGGAGCATAGTAATCCCAGTTTTTCTGCAACACCTCTTGGCTGTAGGGACGCTCTAATGATTGTTGCATTAAATACAATAGCATCAGTACATCTGGCTGTTTAACTACCTGCCAGTTGTTGCATTCTTCCAATCCTAGAATCACCTGCATCGACTTAGTACGAGGTTCGTATTCCTCTAGATTGATGTCTTCTAGTTTAAAAAATCCCTCGAACTGCTCGATAAGTCCAGTAGACTGGTCGTGGGGAATCCAAATATTTGTGGCAATATCTTGCCAACGCGATCGCCGTTCTGAAGTTAAATTAAGTTTCAGTTGTAACTCAGTAGCACGAGAAGGAAAGTTACTACTTAGCCAATCATAGACAATGATCGCCTTGGATAAATGCCATTGCACCATTTTATTGGTGAAGGCATTATTATCAACCTTTTCGTGGTACTCATCCGCGCCAATAAGTTCGCGAATCTCATATCGTTCTTGCTTAGTGTTCAATTCAACACGACTCATCCAGAAAACAGCAGTGTTTAAGATAATTTCTGCACCATACAGTTGCATCCACTCCGAGTCGCCTGTTGCTTGCCAGTATTGCCAAATAGCGTAAACAATATCAGAAGTAATGTGAATTTCGCGATCGCGACACCAGATCCGGACATCTTCGCCATATGGATCGCGAGGCAGTGCCCACCGAGGTGTAACTTCATCACCCGTTTCAGCACTTTCCCAAGCATACATTGCTCCATTATACCCGTCATTGGCGGCTTTGCGTTGTGCCCCATTGATAGTGTGGTAGCGGTAAGTCAATAATTTCCGGGCAGCTTCTGGCTGAGTGTAAGTGAAGAAGGGAAGGATAAAAATTTCTGTATCCCAAAAAACATGACCGCGATAACCAAATCCTGAGAGTGTTTTCGCCGCGATACTCACTTTGTCATCATGCGGTGAAGCGATTAATAGTTGAAAGACATTGTAGCGTACGGCAAGTTGAGCCGTCGTATCTCCTTCAATCAGGATATCGCTTTTGTCCCACACTTCCTCCCAAGCTTGTTCGTGGGCTGCTATTAAACTTGAGTAGGAAGAGAGTTGTGTCAGTTTTGCTTGCGCTGCTAAAAGTGGTTCTTTTTCGTCTCTTGATGTAAAAACTGTGATGAATTTTTCTACCGTTACAGTTTCTCCTTTATATGCTTGGAAAGTAGTGGTTAAAGTAGGATAACCCGGAGCGCTAGCAACTTGAAACTTTGTATTCTTCCCGGCAATTCTCATTCTCGCAGCAGTACCTAGTTCTATACGGGAACTCCGAGTCCGGACTTGCAACCATACACCTTCGTCGGTGTTACCTTGATCTAACAATTCCCAGTGGTTGAAACCCTGATTATCTGGGTAGCCATTAATACTTCCTTGAATTTCTATGCTCACACCATCACAATCCACTGGTGTTAATTGGCAGCGAACTCCCAATACATGCTTATCTGCAAGACTAGCAAAACGTTCAAGGTAAATGTCAATAATTTTTCCACCGGGACTGCGCCATCGTATCTTCCGAGTCAGAATACCACGACGCAAGTCGAGTTGACGCTCATAGCTCAATATCTCCCCCTTATCTAAGCGGAAGCGATCGCCGTCCACAATCACGACCAATGGTAGCCAGTCCGGGCAATTGACGAGTTCTGTGTATGCAACTGGCACATCATCATAAACACCGTGAGCTAAAGTAGCAGGTGATGCACGGGGATACCCTTCCTCAAAGCTGCCTCGCGTTCCCAGGTAACCATTGCCAATTGTGAATACAGTTTCCCTAGAGTGTAACTGGTCAGGATTAAACCGAGTTTCGTACAAGCTCCAGTCTGTATAAATAAAATCTTGTAAACGACCTGTGGTATTCATGAGTGAGAAAGTGGGGAGTGAAGGTATTTTAGGAGAGAGTGAGGGGAGAATAATTATTATTAATAACTCTTACTCCCCATTCGATGACGAACCACTCTCTATTCTATTTCTCTGTGTTGTTCTGCTCTGAGTTTATACAACAAAAAAGACAAGGCTTCTATGTGACGTAGCTCTCTGTTCGCAATTGTTGCGATAAACATAGTTCCAAAAACCATAAACTTTAGCTAGCCAGAGTAGTCATTTAGCTAATGCTGTTATTTGTTCGTTGTTCCTAGTCCGTAGTGCTTTGTGCGCGATCGCTACCGACTTTGAACTTTAAACGAATTTCAACAGTTTATCCAACTTAAAACCTAGCGCATTCAAAGTAAGCGCCGAATCATCCTCAAGGGTTATATTTCACACTTAAAATCTGAGCGTAGGATTCAAGATAGTAGCACTGAAACAACGTATCTTTATTGGTCACCCTGAATTTGAACACTCAAATAGCAGAATCAAAAACTTGTTGAACAGTGAGGTTTAATTTTGGGAAGGTGGGGGATTTAATTAAGTCATTCCCGCGAAACATTATTTTTACATATTCCCCGTCGATCAGCTCGCATACAAAGATAGTGGGTTGTTTGGGATAGCCGATAAAATCACGTCCACCCAAAGCAGCATAGTCTACAATCCAGTATTCAGGGATGCCCATACCTTCATAATCACGAAGTTTGTCGTAGTAGTCGTCTTGCCAGTTGATACTAACGACTTGTACGATCAATTTGACCGAAGTTGCATTTTGAATAATTGATTCAGTTTCCCACCTTCTCTCTGTACCGATAGTTTCTTGATTCAAGACAATGATGTCTGGTTCATACCCAGACTTGTCGCGGTGCGGTTTAATAATGGATTCTCTGGGAATAAACCAAATACCGCGCTTACCTATCTCTCTAATCGTTATTCCTAACTCTTCAATGAGAAAACCTGTTAATTTTGAATGCTTCCCTCTAGGTTTTGGCACCTCAACAATCACCCCATCACACAATTCGTAGCGTACTTCGGAGTTTTCTGGATACCATTCGATAAACTCATCAAAGGTGTAGAATTGCACATCGGTTTGTGTTTGGGTTTGGGTCATAAGTTACCATTTACACAATCACGTTGCATCACACTTTAATCTAATATTATATCATTGTTTTTTTCTAACATAACGCTCCTAAAAGAAAATTTAGCCCCCTTTTTTAAAGTTACTGTGTACATACAAGTCTTGAAATTCGACCTATAGCAGGGAGCAGGGAGCAGGCTTGAAAGTCCCTTGGTTTCCGTGTTTTATAATTAATTGATGTCTTAATCTACCTGGCAACTGCTATAACACTTGATTTCGTCGCCCTAGCTCCCTTATTCGTAGAGTTTCAAGTCCCCTTTTATTTACTTTGCTTTTCTTTACGTAAAGTCTGCCGGGGGAAGCTTCCCCCGGCGAGCTTTACAAAATTAGGTTTTTTATCGCCGACTCACGTTAATATAGGGGCGATCGCTCCTGCAAATCAATCTATTCGCCTCAATTCTTAATCCCCGTCGTTGCGATCCCTTGGAGAAACTGACGTTGACCAAGGAGAAATAGTAACATTACTGGTACAGTGGCTATAGTCACTGCCGCCATAAGTAAAGGCCAGTTATTCGTAAACTGTTCTTGAAAGTCAGCTATTGCTAGCTGTACTGTTCTTAATTCTGGTCGTGTCGTAAACACTAATGGCTTAAACACATCATTCCACTCACCGATAAAGGTGAATAAGAAAAGTGTTACCAAAGCAGGACGCGATAAAGGAAGCATAACTCGCCATAATATTTGCAGTCTATTTGCTCCATCTATGGCTGCTGCTTCTTCTAATTCCACCGGAATGGTCTGAAAATACTGCCTTAATAAGAAAATACCAAAACCGTTGACAGCTGTTGGTAAAATTAGCGCCCAATATGTGTTAATTAAGTGTCCCCACTTTAGAATCAAAAAGATCGGAATCACCAACATCTGAAAGGGAATAACTAGTGTTGCAATTACAACCAGCAGCAGTGCTTGTTTTCCGCGAAATTTTAGCCTTGCTAGAGCGTAACCGGCTAAAGCAGAAGTTACAATTTGAAAGGCAGTGACAGCCAGTGCTACTAAGCTAGAGTTAGCAAATGCCAATAAAAATTTACCTCGTTGCCAAGCATCGCGGTAGTTAGCCAAAGACCAGCTGTTTTTAGCTAACATATCAGGAGAGCCCCCAGGAGGCGCAAAGGATGTCAGGAAGACTACAAGTAACGGTAGTAAAACGATCACAGCTAACAATATGAGTACTCCTTGAGTCCAAGGAACTTTGGATGGGTTGTGAAGAGTCATCGATCTATAGTCTCCTACCATGGTTTCGACTCGATGATTTCGAGGTCGAGTTTTGCAGATTAGCTTGAGCTAATTCCCTCAGCAAAAGTTAATCTATAAACATAGTGACTTGTCAAGTTAAATTAAAACATAGTTACTTTGACCCTAAATTTCTGGGTTTAAACGATTTTTAGTATTCAAGAATTCGCATTCACAGGAGTGAACATACTATGCAGCTAGTTGAACAATCTGAAATTGATTATCAAAGCGAAACTTACAAAGACGCTTATAGCCGGATCAATGCGATTGTCATTGAAGGTGAACAAGAAGCTTATGAGAATTATATTCAACTTGCAAAAATGCTCCCAGAACAACAGGACGATCTGATTCGCCTGTCGAAGATGGAAAATCGCCACAAGAAAGGATTTGAAGCTTGTGGTCGTAATTTGCATGTTGTCCCAGACATGCCATTTGCTAAAGAGTTTTTTGCACCGTTACACGAAAACTTCCAAAAAGCGGCAGCCGAAGGGAAAGTTGTTACCTGCTTGTTGATTCAGTCTTTGATTATTGAATGTTTTGCGATCGCTGCATATAACATTTACATCCCTTGGGCAGATGCTTTTGCCCGTAAAATTACTGAAGGGGTGGTTAAAGACGAATACAGCCATCTGAATTTTGGCGAGGTTTGGTTGGCAGAACACTTTGCTGAATCTAAAGCCGAATTAGAGGAAGCTAACCGCCGCAATCTTCCTCTTGTCTGGAAAATGCTTAACTCTGTAGAGGAAGATGCCCGGATATTGATGATGGAAAAAGATGCTTTGATAGAAGACTTCATGATTCAGTACGGGGAAGCTCTGAGCAATATTGGTTTCACAACCCGTGATATCATGCGTTTATCAGCATACGGACTCAAGGCTGCTTAATTAAAGGAGCGGACAGATGTAGACACGTGATATGTTGCGTTTGTTGAAAGGTGAGGCGTAGGAGCAGCTTTAATTCAAATAACTTATGAGTCAATGCGCTCCTTGACGTTAAACCCGCCCGCACACGCTGCTTCCTGTCTCACATGCTGATCCTCACAACCGTTACCTCTTCAACCAAGGACACGCTGAGTAAAACAATACATGTTTGGTTTAATTGGACATCTTACAAGTTTAGAACACGCGCAGTCGGTAGCCAGAGAGTTAGGTTACCCAGAGTATGCAGATCAAGGGTTAGATTTTTGGTGCAGTGCGCCACCTCAAATTGTCGATAATATTACTGTTACTAGCGTTACCGGTCAAAAGATAGAAGGGCGGTATGTAGAATCTTGCTTTTTGCCAGAAATGCTGGCAACACGCCGCATCAAGGCAGCAACACGCAAAATTCTCAATGCTATGGCACATGCTCAAAAGCATGGTATAAATATCACAGCTTTAGGTGGATTTTCTTCAATTATTTTTGAAAATTTTAACTTGGAGCAGTTTAGGCAAGTTCGTAATATAAAATTAGAGTTTGAACAATTTACTACAGGGAACACCCACACTGCTTACATTATTTGCAAGCAAGTGGAACAAGCCTCGAAGCGAATCGGCATCGAACTATCCAAAGCGACTGTTGCTGTGTGTGGGGCTAGTGGAGATATTGGGAGTGCTATCTGTCGGTGGTTAGGTGCAAAAACAGATGTTAAAGAACTTCTGCTCATAGCCCGAAACCAAGAACGTCTCAATGATTTGCAATCTCAACTAGGGCGGGGAACAATTATGGCTCTAGAAGAAGCCCTACCGTTCGCTGATATTATAGTTTGGGTAGCCAGTATGCCTAAAGGCGTGGAAATTGATCCCACTATTTTAAAGCAACCCTGTTTGATCATTGATGGAGGTTATCCGAAAAATTTGGCAACAAAAGTTCAGCATCCAGGTGTACATGTACTGAATGGTGGGATTGTGGAGCATTCCCTGGATATTGACTGGAAAATTATGAATATTGTCAATATGGAAGCTCCAGCACGTCAATTGTTTGCCTGTTTTGCCGAATCAATGCTGCTGGAATTTGAGAAGTTATACACTAACTTTTCTTGGGGACGCAATCAGATTACTGTAGAAAAGATGGAGCAAATTGGTCAGGTGTCTGTAAAACACGGATTTAGACCTCTTTTAGTGTAAAAGTAAGGAGTGAGGAGTGAGGAATATAAACTCTCTTCCTTTTAACTCCCTTGTCGTATGTACGGGCGGGTTTCATCTCTATTTTGTCTTCGCTCTGGCGATGTTCTGTCTATTAAACCCGCCCCTACTAACTAACTCTCAACTCATCACGAGCGAAAATGGCAACTACTGAACGTAAACCTCTACTGTTAGATTTTGAAAAGCCGCTAGCAGAACTTGCAAACAGAATCGAACAAATTCGGCAACTGGCAGAAGAAAATAGCGTCGATGTTTCTAGTGAAATCCGGAAATTAGAAACACGGGCTATGCAACTGCGTGAGGAAATTTTCAGTAGTTTATCGCCGTCTCAAAGACTCCAAGTCGCCCGTCATCCCCGCCGCCCGAGTACTCTAGATTACATTCAAGCAATAAGTGATGAATGGATGGAGTTGCATGGCGATCGCTCTGGTTATGACGATCTGGCATTAATTGGTGGTGTGGGACGCTTGGATGGGGAACCCGTCGTTATGTTGGGCAATCAAAAAGGTCGCGATACCAAGGATAATATTGCTCGTAACTTTGGGATGGCATCCCCAAGCGGTTATCGCAAGGCAATACGGTTGATGGAACATGCCAACAAATTTGGGATGCCGATTTTGACTTTCATTGATACGCCAGGTGCTTTGGCGACAGTTGAAGCAGACAAAGGTGCAGGGGAAGCGATCGCCTATAATTTGCGTTCTATGTTCTGCTTGGATGTGCCGATTATCTGTACCGTAATTGGTGAAGCTTTTTCTGGAGGCGCATTGGGTATTGGTGTAGGTGATCGTCTGCTGATGTTTGAACACTCAGTTTACACTGTGATTACTCCGGAAGCTTGTGCTGCCATTTTATGGAAAGATGCTGCCAAAGCCGCGCAAGCAGCAGCTGTTTTAAAAATGACCTCAGTTGACCTCAAAAATTTGGAAATTATTGACCAAATATTGCCCGAACCTATTGGGGGTGCACATTCCGATCCCTTGAAAGCAGCTACAACCCTTAAGCAAACCCTGTTGGATAATTTGAAAGAGCTAAAAAGCCTAACTCCTCAAGAACGACGGCAACTGAGGTATGAAAAATTTCGTAATATGGGTGTTTTCACTGAAGTTCCTCACTCGTAAAGCGTGAGATGCTTAAATAACAAAACAGCAATGCTATAATTCCTATGGATGTAAAGGTTTACAATCTTCTCAAACCATAGGTGTTTGCATTTATGGTCATTTGTCGTTTTTCCTAACCCTTGGATTATTGACTCATGACCCACTTATCGGTATCAGGGTCAGATGTAGGGAAAATTGAACTAATACCATAAAGAAATCTGGGTAATTCTGTGTAGAAGATTTCTATTCAATTAGAGCAATTCAGTTTGTGTATAATCGTAAAACTTTAATTCGATTGTACAAAGCATTTTTTAGAGATGACAGTTCCTTGTCTAAGTATGGGTTTTTTGTAAAGAAATGTTTCGCCCTTGAGGAATTCAAACAACGAAAAATGTATTTATGGACGGTAATTAATCATAACATTGGTTGAAAACAAAGCTCAGATAATTTTTACTTTTTTTCAATTTGTCTAAACTAAGAAATTTTCATCATGAATTTGGGTGAAGATACTGTATCAGCACCAAAAAATTTGGAGACATCATGAGTGTTGAGCAAAAACGACGTGCCTTGATTACTGGGGCAAGTAGTGGAATTGGAAAAGCGACGGCGTTGGCGTTTGCTTCAGAGGGAATAGATGTCGCTTTGATAGGACGTTCTATCGAGAAGTTGACAGCAGTTTGTGAAGCCGTGCAGCAATTTGGGGTGGAAGCGAAAGCTTATCCAGTGGATCTCGCTTGTGTCTCTCAAGTCAAAGAGAAAATACAAGCGATCGCCATCAAGGGCGACATAGATATTCTAGTCAACAATGCTGGCATGGGTTACACGGCAATTTTGAGCGACACCCCGTTATCCGATTGGCAGCAAGTTATTGATTTAAATTTGACCAGCGTGTTTCAGTGCATTATGGGTATTTTACCTGGAATGCGCGCTCGGGGCGCAGGTATAATTATTAACGTTGCTTCTATTGCTGGCAAGCAACCATTTCCTTCCTGGGGAGCATACAGTGTGAGTAAAGCTGGTCTAATTGCTCTTTCTCAAACCCTCTCACAAGAGGAACGTATCCACGGCATTCGTGTGACTGCTCTTTGCCCTGGCTCAGTAAATACCGAACTGTGGGACACAGAAACAGTCAATTTGAACTTTGATCGCTCAAAGATGTTAACCCCAGAAATCGTAGCTCAATCAATTCTCTACACTGCTAAGTTACCAAAACAAGCAGTGATTGATGAAATGACTTTGATGCCCAGTGCGGGTACCCTTTAATTATTTTGGATTTCGGAGTCGTAATTTTTAGTTGTTGGTTGCCAAAAACGTAGATTACAGAACTTTGCTCAATCCAAAATCCAATATCTAAAATCTAAACTCTTTAAGCGAAAACTGACATCATGACTACTGCTAGTTCTAACGGTTCCAATTACTCTCAATCTCCTCTGATTCCCGATCTCACAGAAGCCATCAATACAAGGCCTGATCGCAACACTCATGACGGACGGCTTCCCAAATTACATCCCCCTACAGAGAAACAGATGGAGGAGCAAATGGAAGGGATGATGGACGCTGTGCGAACACTTTTGGTAGGTGTCGGCGAAGATCCAGAACGTGAAGGTCTTTTGAAAACACCCAAACGCGTAGCAAAGGCAATGCAGTTTCTGACAAGTGGCTACAACCAGTCCTTAGAAGAAATTGTTAATGATGCCATTTTTGATGAAGGTCATAACGAGATGGTATTGGTGCGGGATATAAATATTTTTAGTATGTGCGAACATCACATGTTGCCGTTTATGGGCAAAGCTCACGTTGCATACATCCCCAACCAAAAAGTCGTAGGACTCAGTAAGCTTGCTCGCATTGTCGAAATGTATTCCCGTAGGTTGCAAGTCCAAGAAAGACTTACCCGTCAAATTGCTGAAGCAGTTCAAACCATTCTTGAACCAAAGGGTGTCGCCGTTGTGTTGGAAGCTACTCATATGTGCATGGTCATGCGGGGTGTGCAAAAACCAGGCTCTTGGACTGTTACCAGCGCAATGTTAGGTGTTTTTAATGACGAACACAAAACGCGCGAAGAATTTTTTAACTTGATTCGCCATCAGTCAATACTCTTTTAATTGAGAAGAGGCGGGTTTAATCTACGCTCATCACTGCTATCCTCCTAAACCCGCCCACACAAAAGCAATAAATTAACTGTCACCTACCCACTCCTTATTTTTTAGGATTAAAGAATATGCTTGACAAATTCTATGGCTCTGAAATACTATTTATAAAGTAATATGAATCAAATCGTAAAATACCTGTTCGTGCGATTTCTCTGTATTTTTGATTACGAAAAGTTATAGGATGGATGAGACTTTGACTGGAAAGTTCTACGATTCGTATTTAGATAATTCTAACAATTAACAAAATTGCGTGTAATCTCTATCTATCGATGTGAGAGAGAGATGTAAAGATTTAGTAGTTAGCCATCAGCTGTCCGAATGACGATTGGTTCTTTCAAGGGGGCGAGAAAAAGTATCATGCATGATTTCACTAACGATCAATTTGTATAACTCTGTCATATATTGAGTTGTGTCATCCACGTTTTAAGAATTCAATCCAATAGGTGAGTGA
>JAQYWO010000131.1 GCA_029379215.1 Rhizonema sp. PD37 | reverse complement strand
AAATCTAGCCCAGCGTTCCCCAGTTGCGTCACTTTCAACCCCCCTGAACGGTTACCATTTTTTTAACAAAAATCAATATCTTAGATGTGCTATACACCCTTTGATCGTTTCAACAAAACAAGCGCTTAATTGCTCTGACTATTGTCCTAAAAGTAGTAAAAATGAAACAGAAACTATCGATGATAATGATTAAGCTCATACCATCACTTTTAAAGATGAAATTTCGCATCATTTAGAGAAGCTATTCTGGCAGCTTGTATTGATGTCTATTCCAAATTATCACTATTAAACATTAAAATAAAACAACCCTTGCTGAAAAACTTAGAGGGTTGTTTATTTTCTGTCATACAATTTTCTCGATGCTGGAATCAACTCTTACACCATAGCTTTGTACTGAGGAGCAGTGAAAGCAGAGAGAGAAAAAAGGCTTAACTTAACTGTATTGTACCCACACTGATATTAAAAGTTGGCAGGGTCGTTATCAAGTGCTAGTAAGAAATTAATCAGATCTGTTTGCTGTTGTGGACTGAACCCAGCCTGACTATCTACATAGAACTCATGACCTGTACCGTCCAGGTTACTGCGTTCTGGACTTAAAGCAGGGTTCAATTTGTTAGCTCCCACAACTTTCTCACGAAGTGAGCGATCTAATAACGCACGTAAACTGCTAGCAGGATCGGCAGGTAAAGCTTGGCTGAGAGTACCAGTTAATCCTAAACCACTGAGGTCAACAACCTGAAATCTACCATCCCGAAAAACCTTCAGGCTTCCTTCTCGCACTGCTGCACCGCCATCATGTAAATAGGGTGCGCTGAAATACAAGCCTCGTAAGGTTGTTGTTTTGTAACCACCATTCGGTAATATACCCTTGGGTAATGTTGTGGAACTTTCGGAGATCCCTTTCGTTGGTACGTCCAGTACTTCTACGTTAGCAGACACGGGAACGGTAGTATCAAAAGAGTATAACTTGGGTTCTACTAACAACTTATTCAGTCCCAACCGAGACTGAGCACGGGCTGAGTTAGTACCGATCTCATTAATGGGATGAGTTTTGTTGTCAGTAAAGAAGGGGGGAATATGGCAAGTTGCACAATTGGCTGTCTCAAATACTTTTGCCCCTCTTTCCACTGAACCACTTTTCAACGCTTGCTTGTTTTCTGGTGTCCGGTTTGCAGGCGGTACCAAGCTATTTTGGAAAGCAGACATGGCATTGACGGCAAAGAAGAATTTGCCACTGGCTATGTCATCGGATTTTTTTGCACTACTGGGACTGAAAAATAAACCGTTGAATGTAGTTAAACTAGGATTCAGATTGGGATAATCACCCGCATTAGGAGCAGGGACTTGGTCTTCCAATTCTGCGAAGGGAATACCTAGTTCTTGTTGCTTCTGTCGCAGCCATACCGAAGGCTTTACTCCATCCGGTAAACGTAACCTTGTGTCAGTAGCATTCTGAAGAAATGTACCAATATATACTTCTGAATCAATCTCCAAGCTTTTTTCACTGAGTTGGGAAGCTACTAAGAGATTGATTTCGGAAGAATGAACTGCACTGTTGAAAACACTAAGTCCGTTAAAAGGACCAACAGCAAACTCTCCACTAGCTGTATAGGGATAATTCTGAAACGTAAAGCCACTGGGAATTTGGGTAGTGTTATTAATTTCATCCGGTGTACTCTCGAAATGACCGAAGGGTACATCCAATACCGCGTCATCGAAGACTGTTTCCAATTTTTCCGGGTCAGGTAATTTTACAAGTTCACCTTCACTGTTAACAATAGTCTGACCATTACCTTGGTATTGAGGATCTAGAGGGTTAAAGTGCAACCGTGGGAACCCTGCAGCTGTATTTGGTGACAATGCAATCAAGAAAGGAATGGCTAGTTCACCATTTGGAACTCCCGCCAGAGGTTTACCTTCATTTGAAACCGATGCATGACAAAGAGCGCAGCTAATTCCAATCGTGCCAGTTTTCTCGTCAGGTAAAAATCCTATAGGAAAAGTTCCTCCCTTTTCCACTTTTAAACCTGTATTCAGGATAGTTCCAGTAGGAAAAGTCCGGCTGCCTAAGGTTATATCCTTCTGAATGATAAGTTGTAAGTTTGTTGTTGGTTGACCACCCAACTTTGCGATCGCTGTTTTTATTTCTGGTAAGATAATAGAAAGACCTTGTGAAAAACCCAATACCCCTTGAAGACCAAAATTATCACCAATTTTCCGATTGAAGTATATATCTTCCCCTTTACTGATTAGATCTTGAGTGATTTGAACTGCTCCTACTTTTTGATAGGAAACGGGATCGCCAGGGTTCAGTCCTTGCTGTTTAACTAGCTTGGCTGCTGCTTTAGGACTAAGCAGTTTACCAAAATAGTCATAATAACCGAATGGTTGAGTTGGAGCAGGTTGTAGAAGTTGGAAGTCATTCCTTGGGAAAGTAGCAAAAGCTGGCTGGTTTTCCATCAAGCTATTTGATAGTAATGTACCAGCAAGTACCATGATGAATATATATACTAATAAGAATCTCCTACTAGCTTTTTTCGCAAATAATCCCCTAAATAAACGATTTTTCGAGTTTATTTTTTGGCGTTCCATAAATAGGATACCTGGAAAAGGTTTTCCCATTTTATTAACACGTAAATCCAGTAATTATACGGAAAAGACATAAAAATTTATTTGATATGAATTAAGTATTTAGCGAACACCACAAAATTTGCTTGTAAAATTCATGCGTAAACTCCGATGTCCCTTGATCGCTAACCTGCCACAAGGACACGACTAGATGTTCTGCACCCACATACATTAGTCTTCTGGTTTATCGCCTATAAGTCGTCGCCGTTTTATTGCTTGTTGATAAACTTCCATAGCTTTTAGAGTTGTCGTCTTAATTTTTCAATATAATTGTGTTCCCCGACGGGGATCTTGTACTTATTTTTTTAGCAATCTTAAACCACTAAGAATTACCAGTACCGTCGAGCCTTCATGTCCGATTACACCAATTGGTAAGTTAATACTTCCTAAAAAGTTACTCAGTAAAAGTAAAATAATAAAAGAGAGGGCAAAGGCAATATTCTGTTTGACAACCTTTTGCGCTCTTTTACCCAGACGCATCGCCACCGCTATTTTTTCCAAACGATCTGACATTAGCACAATATCTGCGGTTTCCAATGCGACATCACTACCAGCCTTTCCCATCGCAATACCGACAGATGCCTGAGCCAAGGCGGGTGCATCATTGATCCCATCCCCTACCATTGCCACAGTTTGATACTCTTGCTGAAGACACCGGATGACATCAAGTTTACCTTCTGGTAAAAGCTCTGCATACACCCGATCCACACCAAGAGCTTGGGCGACATAACGAGCTGTTCGCTCGTTATCACCAGTTAACATCACAATTTGTTCAACTCCCAGTTTCCGCAAGCGGGCGATCGCATCTGCGGCTTCTCCTCTTACCATATCTGCAAGAGCTATCAAACCTACTACCTTTGAAGATACACAGAGCAAGTTTGTATCCGTGTCTAAAGTCTGTGCTACCCAAACAACCGTTTTTCCCTCCTCCTCAAGAGAGCGCGCAGAATCCTTCAACTCAACGGGTATAATCACATATTGCTGTATGAAAGCAGCATGACCAATAATCACTTGTTGCTTAGTTGACTTCTCTACACTTGCTGAGGAGATGAGGGTGGGTGTCTGTATAATACCGAGAACCCCGCATCCTGGTACAGCTTGGACTTCCATTGCTTTAACCCAGTCTATATCTTTAGCTGCCCGTACAATTGCATAACCAATGGGATGCTCTGATCGTGATTCTACTGCCACAGCTAACTTTAATACATCAGCTTCCGAGTATCCATTATAAGGAATTACTTGACATACCTGCACTTGTCCTGTAGTTATAGTACCAGTTTTGTCAAACGCGATCGCCCGTACCTTACCCATTATTTCCAACTGGGCACTATTTTTGAACAAAATGCCCTGTCTTGCACCATTCGCAATTCCCGACAGCAACGTTGGCATAATTGATGCCATCAGCGCACAAGGAGAAGCCACCACCAAGAAAGTAAGGGCACGATAAATCGTCGTCTCCCAATTCCAACCCCAAATAAATGGTGGTAAAACCGCTAGCAATAACCCACCTACTACAACAAAGAGCGCATATTTGCGTTCAAATTGCTCAATAAATTGTTGGGAAGGAGGTGCAGAATTTTGTGCTTGTTCTACTAGGCGAATCACCCTTTGAATCAAACTACTTTCCGGTGGTTGATGCACTTTGAGTTGAAGCGCACCATAACCATTGAGTGTACCCGCAAAAACTTCTTCCCCTACTGTCTTCTCCACAGGTATAGACTCACCCGTAATTGCAGCTTGATTCAGCGTGCTGTAACCAGAAACAATGATTCCATCAGTGGGAATTAACTCTCCGGGTTTGACAATGATTTCATCCCCTACCTTCAGTTGACTGATCGGAACTATTTCTTCACCTTCGCCACGCATAACCCTTGCCGTATCTTGTGTCAAACTCATTATTGAACGGATACTCTGTTCGGTGCGCTCCATAGCGTAGCCTTCCAACACCCCACTAATCGCAAAAATCAGAATCAAGATTCCGCCATCGACAATTAGATGATATTCCCTTCGCCACAAACCCAACCCCGCAGCACCCAACGCTGCCACAATCATGAGCAAATCTACATCAAGTTCTTTCTCTTTAAATAAAGTCGTCAATCCCTCACGGGCGCTTTCGTAGCCACCAAGGACATAAGCTGCAGGTAGCAACAGCAGCCCCCATCCCAAAAAGCCAAGATGCAACGCAAACCATCCGACAAATAACAAAATTCCACAAGAGATTGCTGCAAGAGTATCTGTATGTTCTTTGGCAAACAGGGTAAGACGCTGTGGGTGAAGCATGAGAGTTAGAGTAGTGAACGCTCTCTCAGGTTAAACCTTAACATTAATGTTAATGTCAAGCTATTTTTCTGACTTTTGACTATGAATGTAAATCGCACTTGACAAACAATCTTTTTTAAGGTTGCTGTAAAAGCATGGTGGATTTGACGCCACACCCCAACGATTTATATCTCAGGATAAGCGAAAATTAGGAGAGTACAGAAGAGGAAAAATTATGATTCAATCTCTAGAAAAACTATTTACATTTGATGAATTTTTAGAGTTTTTGGAAGGACAGCCAGAAAATATTCGTTATGAATTATACGATGGAGATATTATTCAAATGCCACCACCATCCGGAAAGCACGAGCAAATAGTAGCCTTTTTAACAATGATTTTAGGGTATGAGTGCCTTCGCCTTAAACTTTATTACGGTATACCTAAAACTGTTACAGTGAAGCCAGAAAATAAAATGTCAGGGTACTATCCAGATGTTTTGCTAATGGATTTTTCTAACTTGGGTAACGAACCACTATGGGAGGAAAAGTCAATTCTAAGTAAACCAGATTCAATTCCCTTAGTCATCGAGGTAGTGAGTCAGTGCGTTGCGGAGCCAGTGCTGAAGACGGGTTTCCCGTCGCAGGCATCTGGCGTGCGGGTTCCCCGCGTTGAAGCAACTGAAGAACCCGTAAGGGTTAGTACTAACTGGAGAGACGATTATCATAAAAAGTTTGCTGACTATGAAGAAATAGGTATCCGAGAATATTGGATTGTAGATTATGCTGCTTTAGGTAGTAAGGAATTGATAGGTGATCCCAAACAACCAACCATCACAGTTTACTCTTTAAGTGATGAGGGTGAGTATCGTGGTAAACAATTTAGAGGAGACGATTATATAGAGTCGCCCACATTTGCAGACTTAACTCTAACTGCTGATCAAATTTTTTCAGTACGTTATTGATAGCATCAAAAATATAGGAATCCTGTTTGATTTCTGAACAATAAATAAGGTAGAAACCTTATCAAACGGGCTTTTGAGTCTCAGTATGTTTTCAAGAATCTTTGGAGGAGTCCTATATTTGAGTTTACTGAGAGTGGCTAAACTTTCATCAAGTTACTCTCAGCCACCGCCAAGATTCAAACTACTAACAGGACTTAAACAAAACAGAAACGAAAAGTAGAGTATGATGCTTGAGCACTGTTATGCTGAACACAAAAGAGAGATCGCTCAATCATATACGAAATGCCACAGCGTGATCGCGCTGTGAAGATTAACAAATTATAATCGGTTGGAGTATATATAAACACTGTAGAGACGTAGTATTGTTACGTCTCTACAAAAACAGTCAAAGCATTATCGTTATGATTGCTTAGTCGTTTGTGTACCCTTAATCCCGTTAAGAAACATCGGCACGAATTTATCCATAAACGCTTGTGGATCGCGTTGCCAAGCCTTTTGTGCCGCCATAATTC
Organism: Rhizonema sp. PD37; assembly: GCA_029379215.1. Classification (GTDB taxonomy): domain Bacteria; phylum Cyanobacteriota; class Cyanobacteriia; order Cyanobacteriales; family Nostocaceae; genus Rhizonema. The sequence continues at coordinate 15,461 of JAQYWO010000131.1, read as the reverse complement.
TGGTAAACTGCAACTCAGGCGCTAATAATGTCTGCGGTAAGCGCTCCATTAAGTACTGGGGACGTTCCCAAACAGGCATTGTGTTTGCCACTTCTACCAAATTAGCAACTGCACGTAATTCTGCTCCTAAAGTGATATCCATTCCCGATTCAAAAGCGGCATGTTCAATTGCTGCATATTTCCGCTTTGCCTTTTCCACCTTTTGTTTGTGTTCTGGACTCTTGCGGGCAATTTCTGCTAGCCAACGATTACCCCACCGGACATGTCCTGCTTCTTCTGGCAGGATTTTTTCGATCGTTTCCCGAATTTTAATATTTTCTTCGGTTTGTGGGGCTTGTTTGAGAGCGTAAATGTGTGCCGAGAAATATTCGCAACCACGTTTTTCGGTGATGTTAATCGCGGCCAGACCGGCAATTATAGCGTCTTCTGGGTTACTTTTGGTATCGTAGGCATTTTTATCCAGCAGTCGATCAAACTCATCAATATACGATGAACCAGGGGGAGTCCCGATATTGGCTCCCAAATCAATCAACAAATCAGTTAGCCACATTGCATGGCGAGCTTCATCTGAGACATGATGTGACAAATCTCTCACTAATTCTGGTGGCTTGCCATCAAGTTTTTCAATGACCTCAGTAAGGTCTTTGCAGCTGCGTTGTTCACTGTAACGGTAGCGGTTGAGGGTAATTAAATGAATTTCGCGATCGCCTACTACCCGATTTAAGATGGTTCTCGCACCCAGAGCATTTTGAAATTTACGTGGGTAAACAACAGTCATAGTTTTTATTGAGTTTTGTTAACCTCTCTCATTAATAGTACCTTAGTATTAGCGAGGTTGATTATTAGAACGTGTAGCGATCGCCTCACCTTTTTTATCGTTATTATTACTGCTGATGCACATTTTTTAATTTGCTACCGAAAAGCGGCAGGCGATACGCCGAACCGCGCTGCAAGTAGCTTGGCTTGCCGCGCTATAATCTCGCGCTTAGTTGCTTGTGGTCAAAATTAGCAACTGTTTTTTGTTTAGCCCGATACTCAACTCGTTTTACCCAAGCTATCCGAGAAGTTTCTTCTGGTTCTCGATACTCAGAGCAACGAAAGTTAACTGCTAACTGAGGTGTTTCATCTAAGGAGGAGATTCCGAGATACTTACAGACTTGCTGTTCTAATTCCTTAATCGAATCTGCTGCTTGAATCCACCCATTTTTGATTAGTTCAGATATGGGAGCAATTGTATACAATCGACTTTTACGAGTTATCTGTTGCTCCTTTTTTCTTTTCCCGCTATACGGAGTCGATACTTTGCTTCAAGGTTTGTCCAAAACTCTGGAGTTGTACCCAAGGCTTGGGACAATTCAATAGCTGTTTCTGGCGTAATTTGCTTGCTTCCCCGAATGATTTCGTTGATGGTTTGAACTGGACGCCCCATAATGTCTGCTAAATCTTTCTGTGTCCAGCCACACGCTTCAATTTCTCGGCTCAAAATGCGTCCTAGTGGTGGAACTCTCGCTGGTACTAACTTCTGACTCATACTCCTGTCTCCCCTGCTGACGAACGTTAGTGGTAATCTTCGATGTCGATAATTGTGAGGTAGTTTCCCTGTTCATTCTCATCCACTATTACGATTAGACGCCACTGGTTTTTTAAACGTAAGGAGGGAGCGCTGTCCTTGTTTTCCTCATTTTCCTTCTTCGTTTCTCAAATCTCAACCCCTTGTATTCCATTAATCTGAAAACTACTATAGATTAAAGATTCAGCAGCTTATGGAGAATTAATTACAAAGAATTTTGCTATTGTTGAGGGGAATGAGTAAATGACCAAAAGCTTAACCATTAAAGAACTCACCGAGGCAGTCGGAGATTGTATTACCCCGCGAATGGTTCGCCATTACCATCAATTAGGTTTACTACCACAACCAGAACGATCGCCCAGCAACTACCGTCTCTATACACAAAAGGATGTCATCCGGTTGCAACGCATTGTCGCTCTCAAACAGCAAGGGTTTCAAATCAACCACATCCGCAAAATTTTGTCAGTTGAACCAGAAGTAGATATCACAGAGAGTCTTATGGAACAACTCCAGCAGCAATATCGAGCAGTGATGCAGCAAATTTCTCAACTGCGGCAAACGGCATCCGCATTAGAAGGGTTGTTGGGACGCGATCGCAATTGTCTTATCCTCCAAGCTGAAGTCCTCTCTCAACTCAAGTTACTCGAAGTCGAAACCAACACGGGACTTGGAGGACTAGAACAACTGTGGAGTGGTTTGGATAACCACGTTCACGCTCATCCGGAAGCTTTTCAAGAATCTTTACAACACCTACTTCCTGATCTCTCTAACCGTTCAGAAATTGAACAAGATCTCATATCCCAGCTAGTTTTAGCCTGTGGAGATGTTAGCTTGGTGTCGTTTGTGAGATTGAGTTGTGAGGCGATCGCTACTAGCCGTGAAGTACTCTCCTCTGGATGCCAAGTGGTTGTCGATGTCCCGACGGTGGCTGCGGCAATCGATCAAACGCGACTCGCCCACTTGGGATGTCAGATGGAAACATTGATTGAGAACCCCCACATCACTACCGCCATCGAAGCAGAACATGCCTTTTGGCAGCAGCGGGAATGGTGCGAAAAATTACAGCGCATTTCTCAGGGTTGCGTACTAGTTGTTGGTTACGCTCCTAGTGTATTATTGTCTGTCTGTGAAGCCATTGATAATTTGAATATCAAACCTGCGTTGGTGATTGGGATGCCCATTGGCTTCAGTCATGCTCCTGCAGCAAAGCGACAACTGATGCAAAAAAATGTGCCTTTTATTACAATAGAAGGCACTCTGGGAGGTGGCTTGTTAGCTGCAACTACCCTAAATGCTTTAGTGGCATCGTTGATTGAGAAACCTGATTGCCATTGTTATCTAAGTCGATAGCTGTGTTCTAATCCCAAGTTCGCATGATGACTCTCTTCCGAATAAAAGGTGACCTTTAGGACTACGCACTATACAAATTCAGGATTTAGCCCTAAAACTGTATTTTTCATCACCCATAACATTTTGCCAAGTGTATACAAAGCATCAGGTAGCTGTATAACCTCCATCTATAACTAAAGACTGACCAGTTATGTACGAAGCTGCTTCTGAACATAAGAAAAGAACAGTTGAAGCAATTTCTTCAGATTTCCCCATTCGTCCCATTGGAACCATTTTTACCAATTGTTGACTTCCGGTTTCAGCATCACCCCTGTTCTCTACCATACGGGTGATCATATGTGTATCAATAATGCCAGGGTTAGCAGCATTAATGCGGATACCTGATTGGGCATAATCAAGGGCTGCTGACTTTGTTAGCCCCATAACAGCGTGTTTGCTTGCAATGTAAGGTCCAAAACTGGGGAAGGCGATTAATCCACCCATCGACGAGTTGTTGACAATTACGCCATCACCTTGACGGAGCATTTGGATAATTTCATACTTCATGCTGAGGAATAACCCTCTGACATTGATTGACATAAGTTGATCGAACTTTTCCATCGATTGTTCGTGGAGCGGAGCGCTCTCACCGTCAATTCCTGCATTGTTGAATGCATAATCTAAACGGCCGTAGGTTTCTACTGTCTTGCTGACAAGTGCTTTTATGTCTGATTCTTGGGCGACATCTGTTTTGACAAAAATAGCTTCACTTCCAGCAAGTTTAATCTGACTCACAGTTTCTTCACCTTCGGAGTCACGACGAGCCGCGACGACAACTTTTGCACCTGCTCTACCAAAGGCGTAGACGCGAAGCGGCTTGTCGAAGACATCGCCGTCGCTTGACCGATTCCAGAACTTCCACCTGTAACAATTGCAACTTTACCTTCAAATTGACCTGTCATAATTTCTCCTCAGATTTTTCACCTTATTCGGCTCTGGTAATCCTTCTGATTGTTCCATTCTGCTGGTTGGACTCCATGTAGCGATGTGCTGACACAATTTTGCCATAAATATAATTCTTTTAATATTGTGGGGTAGGCAATTATCATAGCTGCCACAATTAACCAAACAGATTAAGAGCAACGCGGGTGGGGTATTTCGGAATTTACAAGTGATTAAGCGAACTTGAGATTACCTACTAACTCGGCAATTGCATTGATCAATTCATGAATATCAACGGGTTTAGCTAGGTGTCGTTGAAACCCAGCCTCCAGTGCTTGCTGCCGATCCAATTCTCCCGCATAGGCACTCAGGGCGATTGCCTTCGGCAGAGCTTCGCTAAACGCTGGAATAACCCTGTCTCGTTGAGTACTGAGTTGTCGAATTTGACGTATGAGCATGTATCCATCCATATCTGGCATGCCAATATCGCTGACAATGACATCAGGAATGGATTGGGCAAAGACTTGTAGGGCATCAAATCCAGATGCGACTGCTGTGACACTCGCATTTTCTTGCTGTAAGACAAAGGCAAGAAACTCCCGCGAGTCAGCATCATCATCAATTACAAGAACCTTGATACCATTTAAATCAACCGTTGTTTCTGAAGAAATATCTCTTGACAGCATCTTATTTGACTGGGTAGCGACGGGAAGTTTTACTGTAAAGATCGTTCCCATTTCAATACCCGGACTCTCTACCTGCACAGTTCCACCGTGCATTTCGACAATTTGACGCACAATTGCCAATCCTAACCCTAGTCCACCAAACTTGCGTGTCGTTGCGCTATCTTCTTGCCGAAAGCGTTCAAAGACATAAGGTAGGAAGTCAGAATGAATCCCTTTTCCTGTATCCTTGATTTGAATTTGAGCATATTTTTCAAATTTTGTCAAGCATATGTGGATCTTACCATCTTCTGAGGTGAACTTAACCGCGTTGGATAAGAGATTCCAGACCACTTGCTGCAACCGTGCGGCATCACCACTCACCGTGACGACTGCTTGTGCCGCACTCTGGATTTGTAGCGACTTGGCTTGTGCTGCTAAGCGGACGGTTTCGAGGGCCGCAGAAATCACAGTCCCAAGATCGACGAGCGTAACAGTTAAGCTGAGTTTGCCTTGCAGAATTCGGGAAATATCTAGCAAGTCTTCAATAAGTTGAGTTTGTAACTTGGCATTACGCTCAATCGTCTCTAAGGCGCGATCAGTCACGGCATCGAATTTTTTGCGGCGCAGAAGCTTTGTCCAACCTAGAATGGGATTGAGTGGAGAACGCAATTCATGGGAAAGAACTGCGAGGAACTCATCTTTGATACGGTTGGCAGTTTCCGCTTGCTCCCGTGCCACTTGCTCTCGGAGCAGCAATTGTTCTCGCTCAATTTCGCCACTCTTGCGCTCGGTAATGTCCATTGACATACCTACCATTCGCACCGGATTTTTAGCTGTGTCGTAAATAACGCGCCCCCGCACCAATACCCAATGCTTACTGCTATCTGGCCAGATACTGCGATACTCTACATCGTAATCTATATCGTTAATGATCGACTGCTGAATAGCCTCATACACCCAAACTTGATCATCGGGGTGAATCTGACTCCTAAGTGTTTGATAGGAAAAATCAGCGTCAGGGGACCAACCATAATTGACTTTGCACTGCTCGGAAGCAGACAAAACGTTCGTTTTGAGATCAAGTTCCCAACAGCCAAGTTGAGCCGTTTTCAAAGCCAGTCTCAGCCGTTGTTCACTCTCTTGCAAAGCAATCTGGGCAAATTTGCGCTCGGATATTTCCGCACACAAGATTGCAATTCCACCATCCGGAATCGGATAAGTCCGCAAACCGTACCACTGATTCAGAAAAGGATAGTAGTACTCGAACTTGATGGGCTTTTGCTCAATCGCTGCCCGATTGAGGATGTGGTAAACTTCAGAATTCACCAAATCGGGGAAGACTTCCCAGAAAATTCTTCCTATCACATCTTCACGTTGCATCCCGATCATTTCAGTTTGGCGATCATTGATGTATGTATAGCGCCAGTTGCGATCAAACGTCGTAAACCCATCGCGAATGCTTGACAAAACACCTTGCAAGTTAGTATATGCAGTTTGAGCTTCTATCCGTAAAGCTTGCTCGCGCACTTTTACTGTTCGGCGGAGTTGGGCTAAATTAAGACTAGCTTCTACGCGGGCAAGCAATTCTCGCGCCAAAAAGGGTTTAACTAAATAATCATCAGCTCCTGCCAAGAGTCCTTCAATCCGCGATTCTTCACCTGCCCGTGCCGATAACAAAATAATCGGAATTTCTTGTGTTTTAGAGTCAGATCGTAGCGAGCGTAGTAACTCAAAGCCATCAATTCCAGGCATCATCACATCGGTTAATACCAAATCAGATGGATTTTCCCGAATTCTATTCAACGCGGAGATTGCATCTCCAACCGTTTGAACGGTAAAGCGCGAACTTAAAAGCCGATGAATATAATCCCGCATGTCAGCATTATCATCTACCAACAAAATTTGGGCTTGGGCTGGAATCAGGGACGAGGTATTTGCCCCTTTGTCTCCCATCGTTTTGCCATCCTGATCTGATAGCCAGCTTTGCGCTTCTTCTATATAAGGAATAACATTTACCTTTGAAGCTGAGGATCTTGTGCCGATACGATCACTTGGTAAATGCGTTAATCCTGTGGGAATTGAGACTGTAAAGCAACTGCCTTGAGCGATCGCACTGGTGACGGAAATTTTTCCCTCGTGTAATTTGACGAGTTCTTGCACGAGTGCTAAACCAATCCCCGATCCCTCAAAACTGCGTCCTGATGCTCCTTGAACTTGATGAAACCGCTCAAACAAATAGGGTAGTTCTGTAGATGAAATACCGATGCCAGTATCAGCAACAGTAAATTCAACATGAGTCTGGGCCCACTGCATCCGAACCGTAATCGAGCCTGCTAATGTAAACTTAAATGCATTCGATAACAAATTAAATACAATTTTTTCCCAGAGTTGGCGATCAATATAAATCTCTTCGGGTAACACCTCGCACTCTACAATCAACTGCATTCCTGCCTTTTCAATTGTTGAGCGAAACACACTAGCAAGTTCACCCGTAAACGCGGATAAATCCGTTGGTTCATAAACTGCCTGAATCCTTCCAGCTTGAATGCGCGAAAAATCGAGCAACGTGTTGACTAATTTCAATAACCGAAGTCCGTTACGCTGTACAAGTTCAATTCGTTCACGTTGTACGGATGGTAAGGGTGTCTCAGTATCTGCCAGAGCATCCTCTATCGGACTTAACATCAGCGTTAAGGGTGTGCGAAACTCGTGAGAGACATTGCTGAAAAAGAGGGTTTTTGCACGATCAAGTTCCGAGAGTGCTTCATTCGCTGCTTCTAATTGCTTGTTAACCGCTTGTAACTCCTGCGCTCTCAGATAGATTTCCATTTCCATCTGCTCTGTACGAGTTTGTAGCGTTTGATTCAGCTTATGTTCCTTATTTTTCTGCTGTTTGAGATGCACAAACTTCGTCACATCCTCTGCACGATGGATGATATGAGTTATCTCGCCCTTGTCGTCAAAAACGGGTGAATTAACAGGACTCCAATACCGTTCTTCAAATCCACCACCTTCGGATTCTGCTCGGCGAATGTCATACTTTTGCACGGTCATTGTGTGCAGCTTTTTATACTTTAGCACGCTTTCTAAGGAAGCACGCAAATTCTCAACTCCTGTGGCATTCGGATCGTCGGGATTATCCGGATAGGCATCAAATATGAAGCGCCCGAGAATGTCCTCTCTTTTTCTCATGGTTGCCTGCAAGTAAGCATCACTTACTGCCACAATCTGAAAATTAGGTGCTAATACCAAATATAACCCCGGTATCGCTTCAAATATTGTTTGAAAATCCAGCATCAATACGCCTACCTCGGGATCTGCAAAAGTCTCCTTAATGTCTCCTCATCCTTATCATGTGCGATCGCGTCTCTACATAGCAACTGGGGTTTTTTACCAGTTAAAACGGGAGCTACTTAAATCTTAGCTCAATTGGTCAGATGCCTCACAGTGTAATCCTCTTCTTTGAAGCATAAGTTGGTTCTTGTCAGATTTTGGTGATCAACACGGGAACTCGTTTTAAGGCAGAGGGCAGGAGGCAGAAGGCAGAAGGTTTGGAAACCAAGTGCCGCAATAACTTCGGGCATTTTCCTTCTTTTCCCTTCTGCCCTCTGCCCTCTGCCTTCTGCCTTGCCTCAACGAAAGATCACCAAAAGTTGCCAAGAACCCATAAGTTTGCCAAGACAAATTTTTCATTCCGCTTAGCGGTACGACTTTTGTCGGTACCATTTAGGGGGAACGGGTGAGAAGAAATTGCATTACTTATCTTACACTCGATAACGGAAGTTGGTATAAATCACCAAAACAGTGCTGAGGAGCCTGCGCCGGGCAACAGAGAAGTCGCATATGTGGAGCCAGTGCGAATGACGGCTTTCCCGACAGAGGATAAGAGCGTTGGTTTCCGCTTCTGACGAACTACGTTCGGTTCCCCAACAAAATATAGGAATGCACTGGCTCTCCGTCTTCTCAGGAGCAAAGACGCTGCTTTGAACAGCACTGGCTCCCGTTGAGGCGAGGAGCGTTGCTGAGTAAAAGACTTGAGAAAATTATTTTTCCACCCGGTAGAATCTGGGGCTTTCTACCATAGTAGATGCACTATATTGGCTCAAAAAGTATATTTTAATCTAAGTATCCACCATCGCTAAGGAAATAAATATCAAAAATGTATAATTAGGGCGTATACTCCTAAAAAAACCATAAAGATTAGCCAGCGTTCTGTTGTCTCTAAGTCTATTGGCGAAAAATCTCAATTCTATGTAAAAAAATCCGAACGCATCTATGAACGCTGATCACCAAACAAAAAACAAACATTGATTTTAACCCAAGTCTTATTTACTCCAAATTATCTATTTACCTGAATAAGAGACATATGTGGCGAAAAGAAAAAAAAGATACTTCGATATTCACTCTGTTATTATTGGTTGCCTTAGCCACGACTCCGATGGCAATAACTCTTGTTGTATCAAACAACCTACTACACGCACAAACTTCTACATCCACTGAGGTTACACCTACTCCAGCACCTCAGAAAAAGTCTTCTCGCAATAACAAGCTTCTATTTTTTTCAGATAAAAGTATAAATGTCAAGCAATTAACGCCTTTTTTATGGTTATTGTTACCCTTGTCTGCATTAGGTGGGTTATCACTATGGTGGTTGCGAGGAAGACGGCGAGCGCAAAGTGGAACCGATCAAGTGGCAACAACTCTTCTTCATCCCAAAGAAGAAGATTCCTCACAGACACAAGAACTTAGTGTGGCTCCTCATCAAGCATCAGGTGAGAAGATTGTATCATCAAATGTAGAATTTGACACAAAACAGCAGGCAGAAAACTTGGGTCCTTCAGTTCACAATGTCGAGCAAACTACCAGTAAACAGGGAGAGGGAGAGAATTTGCTCGATTCTTCTGCACATCATTCTATCTCCGTGCCTACACCCCAAGTACCACAAACGAATACAGTAGATGTATCAGCGCCAGGTACAGTCACAGCAGGTACAAGTTCTCCACTCTTGATAAAAATATTAGATAACAGATCAGATCCAGCACCTGATCGAACAGGACTTAGAGATGGAGCCGAAGTTGTTTCTTCCGTGGAACCGCAAGCATCTAAAATTGTAACTTCATCTACCGAACGACTCGAAGATGAAATTGACTCAAATGTACAACCAGAAGTCAAAAATGTAAATAATAATACTATTATACCAGCGAATACGCAAGAAGATCTGAATGAACCTTTGTCAGTAGGATTAACTTCACCGTCTTGGTTAAGATTTTTTGATATTAGAGCCAATCCTAAACTAGAAAATAATACAATACCATTAAGTAATTCTACGAAAGAGCTACCAACTGAATTTAAGGTCACAACTTCAACCAAACAACCAGTTAACGAAGTTGTTTTAGATATGGTAGCAAATGAAGCCGAACCCATCGGCAAGCGAACAGAAACTAAAGATATTCCCAACATTACAAAAGCAACACAACCTAACGTTACAGCTAAAGCTGCACCAGCAACAGACAAAGGATTTGCTGAGTCGTTTAATGTTAATGTTGAGAGTAACATTGTCCTTGAACCCCGCACTTCCAAATGGGGTTATGCCTTTTGGGATATACCCAACTTTCAGAAAGAAGCCTTGCGACAGCAAGGGGGATCGCAATTAACACTCAGAATTTATGATGTCACTAACATTGAGGTGACTTCTCAGAGTCCTCAGCTTGTACAGCAGTACGAATGTGAGGAGACAATACCTGATCGCTATGTAGCCATTCCAACAACAGATAGAGACTATATGGTTGAAATTGGCTATGTCACTAAAGGTAATCGCTGGTTATTCCTAGCTCGTTCGGAGATTGTTCGCATCGAAAGCCATCCAGAACAAGATTTTTGGTTCGTGGCTGATGCTGAGTTAATTATCCACGGAGCCACAGAACCAGGTTCAACCGTCATCTTTGGTGGCCATCCTATCAAAATCAAATCAGACGGAACTTTCCACCTACGTGTCCCCTTTACAAACAGCATGATTGACTATGAAATGACAGCTGTTCCCAGCGACAAAAAGCAGGCTAAAACCATCCGGATGCGTTTTTCTCAAGGGGGTGGCGAGTAAGGGCGGGTTTAATTAAAGGAACATCGAGCGCAAACACAATATCTTCAGCAAACCTGCCTGTACAGTAGTGAGGAATCAAAATTAGAACTGCTGTACGGGCAGGTTTGAACGAATAACGTACCTATTTAAGATTGATCGAGAAAACCTGCCCCCTACATTTTTCCTAGACAAAAGAGGAATCAACATTAAAACTGCAGTACGGGCAGGTTTGAACGAATAACGTATCTATTTAATATTGATTGGGAAAACCTGCCCCTACTCGCTAGATTAAAACTGCTGTACGGGCAGGTTTGAACGAATAACGTATCTATTTAAGATTGATTGGGAAAACCTGCCCCTACTCAAAACTTTTGACCGGTGGTAAGTACAAATGAAACCTCCCCTTGGTCATTTATTGCCACATCACCTCGAAGAAGACCAAAAGGTGAGTGTACTCGCAATCCAGCTCCTAAGCCAAAACCACTTCCAGGTTTGTTTCGTAGGACACCCGGTTCCCCTAGTACTGTTTTGTCAGATTTCAAATCTGAGCCGAAGTCAGCAAAAAGTACTCCTCCTACTGTTTGAAGAATTGGGAAACGGTATTCGACAGAAGATAAAATATAACTACGTCCACTGGCGACTCTACCACCTCCGTAGCCTCGGACAGTATTTTCTCCTCCAAGATCGAAAGCATTGGCTGGTGGAAAGTCACCAGTATTTGTCCCCGCTTGCAAATTAAAAGCCAGCATTTCTGGATTTTTTGTTAACCGACCATGACCTATCCAGCTGACGGGCACATATAAGATATAATTTGCCCGCAAGCGATTGCTGAGAATATGACCCAGTCCAATGGGAATAGATTGTTCGGTAGTCAAGCTCAGGAGTGATCCTCTAGTTGGATTGTCACGGCGATCGCGTTCATCTCTTGTAATTCCCAATGATACCGTAACCAGATCGTCAATACCAGTCCCACTGACAGATAGAGGACTTCCCAAAATATCTCTGCGGACAACGTTGTAATCACCATCGCGGAGGCTAATCCGCGTATAATTAAGACCTAATGCTGTATCCCAATCATCAAACGATTTTAAAAGTGCTACAGATCCGCCAAACCTTCCCTCACGCGCTCTACTACCGTTAGACAACCTGATATCATCGTTAAAGGTCCGCGATAAATCTCGACTGCGAAAAGCCCTGATACTGTAGCCCAAGCGATTTGGTTCTCCGTAACGATAAGGGCTTTTAAACTGGGTATCAAATTGAAAATCTTTACCACTGACTTGGAAACTTGTATCTAACTGATCGTTAAGACCGCTAATATTGACATCTACATAACCCACCTGACCGTACAACCCAATATCTCCACTATTACCAGCGCCAAAGTTTGGAGAAGGGGTGTGACTCTCTTTAATATAATATGTAATTTTAACGCCAGTTGCATCTTCGTCCTTGGAATAGTTGACGCGCTCAAATGACCTTAATCTCCGTAAGCGTTCCAAGTCCTTTTGCAGGACATCTTCGCGGAAGACTTGACCAGACTTGAGTCTGAGATTGCCAATAATAAAACTTTTCTGAGTCCGCCCCTGAATTGGTTGACCTTTATCATCAACAGACTTACCCTTACCATTGATAAAAACGATCTGGATATCTTTGACGACTTTTTGAGCAACTTCCGCAATCTGGACGTTTTTCTGTTTGAGTCTTTCGACGAGAGTTCGTCTTTTAGTGTCAAAATCTTGATGCGATCGCATGTCCGGTTCGTCTTGTGTCAGCTTGAATGATGACTGTTGAAGTGGAGAAGATATATTTGGCAAATCGGCTTGAGACTGAAATGGAGCTACACAAACAAAATCTGGCTGTGCGGGTTTGAGATCAAGTCCCTTTAATTGCGGCTCCCGCGTCCCCGTATCCCCCTCTTTCCGCGTCTGCCCCAATTCACAGTTCTCTGTCTGCCGCTCACTTAACTCGGCTGATGGAGTTGTTTTAGTATCAGCGTCTGCCAGTACCTCATGATTCTCCCACCCCACTAGCATTGCTGCAATCAAGATAACAGTTTTAACACGCATATCGGAAATCTACTATAATCTACTCAGTAAAATGAAAGACGTAGATTTTAGCTTAAAGGGTCACTAACCCTTTGTTAAGGTGAAAACATGGCGTTGCAGAACTTATCCAAGATAGGGAAATTTAGGACGGCTATAATGTCGATGTAATTACCAGTCTTGGTACTAGCCCAAAGTCCCGTTGATTACGGGTGACAACTGTAGCGTTGAGGGATAGTACAACTGCTGCAATTCGCATATCTTTCTGTAGCCGATTTTTCCGCAAGGGTGGATTATCTTTTAATAATTGCTTGAGGCAGGTATCAGCTTGTGGAGTAAAGTCCAGTATCTCAACTGTCTGGAGATATTTTACAGTTGTACACAGCTTTGTGTAGAGCGTAGGCAAATTATTCACTTGGGACGGATCATTAATTCTGCCAACCCAGCCATTGAAGAGTTCTTGAACCGTAATTATAGTAACAGCAAATTGATGTATGGAAGCTTTTGCGGTAACTTGGGGATGATTAGAGAGAATCAATGAAACATGGTCGGTATCGAGAATATACAGCAGACACAAAAAGCCGCCTCTAGGAGTAGTATAAGGGGTCAACTTCAGAGTCATCATCTGAGTTTCGTTCGGCTCGAAGTGATTCCATGATTTCTTGGAAATCTGAATCGTCTTTAAAGACACCTGCAAATTGCATCCAGGTGGGTTGATCTGCTAGAATTGGCACATTCCATGAAATTGCTTCAATATGAGCCATCCGTTCTAAAAAAGCGGTTTTAATTAGGCTAATCGCTTCTTCTCTCGTTTGTGCTTCTACTCGACAATTGGGAAACTCGAATATAGAAGCCGCAACCATCCCTGAAGTGAGGGTTTCTACAAGGAGTGTCACTTTCAAATTAGTGGATGGTTGTGACTGCGGTCCATTGATGAAGTTCAGCATGAAAAATTGTTTTTAAGGTAAGGTTTAGGCTCAAATCCGTAAAAAATTGGAGAAGTTTGATTGTTTACGAGATGCCCCAATCGGATGTGTTGCGTTTAACGTCTTAACCGCTAAGGCGGTTGCTATATATATAATGCTGACTTTCCTATCATATCTGAAGCACCACAAAATGTCATTTGCCTACCTTTGAGTAGGATTATAACTTTCAGTAAAACTCTAATAGTAGCTTGACCAATTATGGTTTGTAAACATTTGCGCATTGACAGTCAGGTAAAAGTAGGAAAATTTACATCTAACTTTGTCAATGCGTAAGTCTTAGCTTTTCTCGTTATCTCCTAACATTTGAAGTAATTTTCTCCCAACTGCAATCCCCACCACTTGCATTGTTTGCACTGCTGTCTTGCCCACATTACTAGAATCGAGGTAACGCTGAAAAACTTCCTCATTCAGCCATTTTGTCCTGAGTTTGGAATTATGTACTGGAGTTGGCAATAGGTCTAAATAAGTGCTTTGACGGATTAGGTGACCAAGTTCGCCTTTAACTTCAAAAGTATTGAAAATGTTAGCGGCCGCATCTTCTAACCCTAGTTTGAGGAGCGTTCCACGTAGGTTAACTTTTGCTGGCTTGAGCTCGTTTTCTAGAGCAAGCGCTTTCAGGTTATGAGCGATCGCTTCTCCTTGCTGATAGGCAACTTGGGCTGTGGGCGGTAGTGAGCTATCATCCTTCATACTTACACAATCTCCGCCTGCAAAGACTTCCGGAAACTCAGGAAGTTGCATTGTGGCGGTGACTTCAAGACGATCCTGCTTGGTACGGTGTTCGTCTCCAACCGCCAAGTCTTTGATCAATGGATTGGTAGAAGTACCCGTTGTCCAGATTGTGGTGGACGCCAAGAGCTTCTCTAACTTGCCATCGCGCTTGTACTCGATGGAATCCGGACGAACAGCAGTGGCTTTTGCTTCCATGAGCATCTCCACCTTAACTGCACGTTTTTGCAATTCTAAGAGCGCGTTTTCACGCAACAGATCGTAGGCATCGCCCTTCAGAATTTCCTTTCCTTGGTTGAGGAGTACCACCCGGACTTCTTCTTTTAAGCCTCCCAAACCCTCATACCAATGGGGTAGTAAGTCGGCTAAGCTAGCTGCCATCTCAATGCCAGAAGGACCACCACCAATGATTGCTACTGTTAATAGTTGGCGGCGTTTTTCTGAATCTTCGGTGTTTAAAGCTTGTTGCAAACAATTGCGCAAATGCTTGTCAATGGCGATCGCATTTTCTTGTGTCCAAAAAGGAAAAGCATATTCCTTAGCACCCTCAACGCCAAAGTAGTTAGTGACACTTCCTAAAGCTAAAACTAAGTTACTGTAGTTGTAGCAATCTCCTGAAGCTAATTGGACTTGTCGCTGATGTAAGTCAATCGATTGAACCGAATCTTGAACAAAGATGACACCACTACCACGAAGTAATTCCTCAAAACGAGGTACTACCTGCTGAGCATCCATATCGCCACTGAAATACTCGTAGAGTAAGGGTCTGAAGCAAAAACGTTCTCCTCGATCAATTAGGATGACACTTCGAGGATAGTTTTGACGGCTTAAGTGCAGGGCTGTAAAAAGACCAGTAAAGCCACCGCCGACAATGACAGTTTGATAAACTGGGTTATTCATAAAATGAAGCGTTAGAGTTGATCGCGTTTGGTAAATACATCTGACTAACGTCTGCCATCATGCTTTTGTCTTTTGTTGAAATTTGAGGCAATAGTTAGCTAGACAAACTTGATGAATCATATTTTACCCGATTCATTAATCTGCTCGAGAGCGAGTAACATACTTTTCAATCAAATAAATTTTCAGATAACTCGATACTTCAATTACTAATCAATGTTC
>JAQYWO010000535.1 GCA_029379215.1 Rhizonema sp. PD37 | reverse complement strand
CTGCAAGCCTAAATGTATCAACTTTAAAGTGAAACGGTATCACGGCTGTGGATCAGCTTGCTCGCTGGTATGAAATTGATTCACTAATGCCTGTATGAGGATTTCTGGATCATCTGTTTGTATTCCTAACTGTTCAGCAATTTGGTTACGTAAGTTTACATCCTGCTGCATTAGCGTAAATAATTCTTCTAGGGAAATACTTTGTGCATCCTCTTCTTCTAGAGTTTGTTCTGCTAGTTGTGTTTTCCCCGGCTCAATAACACTATATGTGGATGCGTCGGTTATTTCCGCATCTGGACCTTCATACTCCCATATTGGATCACTTTGGTTGCGTGTTAACAACCTCATTCCCAGATCATAGGCGGCATCTCCAACTTCCCCAACACCCAAATCGCCCAGCTGCACGAGCCGAGAAGCTAGCTCATTATTGGGTGTTGACGATTCTAGCAATCTGGCACTAAAACGCTGCAACCACTCGAGCCAACGTTCAGTTGAAACGCGATGTTCGATATTATTTAACCAATGACTCGCCCATGCTTGCCCCCGTGCCTGATGCACTCCCTCTAAGAGTTCGGTGAACAGAAATTCTAGATCCGTATCATTGAGGGGTGGGGGTGGTTCTTGTGGGACATTTACCCGCGCTTTTGCTTTACTTGACTTGACGCCAAATAATTGTTGAAAAAACTTTTTGAACCACTGAATTAGCCTCTGAAGCATCTACCACACCCTCAAGAGATAGTTACTTTAAGATTGTAGCCATGTCTTACGACAAGCAGCTACGGAGATTGAGAAAACAAGAGATAAGACTGCTACCCGTGTTTATCTTTCACCCTTTCTTCGCTCGAGTTAGAATAGTCTAACTCGCTCCTCTCATGGGTGCTACTGCTCAACTAGCAAAAGGCATCGACAATGTAAATCTATGTCTTATGAACCGCTGCACCACAAGTACCGCCCAAAGAGTTTTGCTGAATTGGTGGGACAAGAGGCGATCGCCACTACCCTCACCAATGCTATCAGTACAAGTAAAATTGCGCCTGCCTATCTGTTTACAGGACCAAGGGGTACAGGCAAAACTTCTAGTGCCCGTATTCTAGCAAAATCTCTAAATTGTCTCAAAAGTGATCAACCTACATCTCAACCCTGCGGTGTCTGTGCTGTTTGCCTGGGAATTACTCAAGGCAATTCTTTAGATGTGATCGAAATCGACGCCGCCAGTAACACTGGGGTTGACAATGTTAGAGATTTGATTGAGAAAGCACAATTTGCCCCAGTTCAATGTCGCTACAAGGTTTATGTGATAGACGAGTGTTTAACTGGAGATTCTCTAGTTTTAACTCATGAGGGTCTTTATCGGATTGACGATTCTAATATTAAAGGTAAACAGGTTCTCAGTTATAACGACATTACAGGACAGTGGGAATTCAAAAGAGTTCTGAGGTGGTTAGATCAGGGAGAACGTCAAACATTAATTATTAAGACAACTCATCGTGAAATTAGATGTACTGCCAATCATCTCATTAGAACAGAAAAAGGATGGATACCAGCAATAAACGTCGCTGAAGGGGTGAAGATACTATCCCCAGTGAATGTGGAGCAGGCAAAAGCGTTGCCTGCATACAGTCTTACAGGCATTGGATTAGGACAGGATATTTCCGTATCCGGGGTGCAACTAGCACCAGAAAATGGATTTCAGATCTTCAAAAATCTTTTATCCTTACAATGGGTGACAAGTTTAGAAACAGTGGAATCTGTTCGTCTCGGTGAAGTTGAACCAGTTTATGACATTGAAGTTGAAGATAATCACAACTTTGTAGCTAATGGGCTTTCTTTGCATAACTGCCACATGCTCAGTAACCAAGCGTTTAATGCGTTACTGAAGACACTAGAGGAACCACCGAAACACGTCGTTTTTGTTCTGGCAACCACCGATCCGCAAAGGGTATTACCAACAATCATTTCTCGCTGCCAAAGATTTGACTTTCGGAGAATTGCAATGGATGCAATGGTGACGCATTTGAGTGCGATCGCTGAATACGAAAACATCAATATTGCTCCGGAATCTCTCTTTTTAGTCGCTCAAATTGCTCAGGGAGGATTGCGAGATGCAGAAAGTCTCCTCGATCAATTAAGTTTGTTATCTGGAGTTGTGACACCAGAAAGAGTCTGGGATTTAGTCGGCTCAGTCAGCGAACGGCATTTACTCGAATTGTTAAGTGCGATCGCCTCTGACAACCCCGAAGCAGTTTTAGACTGTACGCGCGAAATTCTAGATCGTGGTAGAGAACCTTTAACGATTCTCCAGAATCTTGCCGCCTTCTACCGTGATTTACTCATTGGCAAAACCGCACCCAGTCGCAATGATTTGATTACTTGTACTCACCAAACTTGGAAAGAAATTGTTGATTTTGCCCAAAGTTGGGAAATAACTGCAATTTTAGCAGGACAACAACATTTACGTAATGCTGAAGTACTTTTGAAAAACACTACCCAACCACGTTTGTGGTTAGAGGTGACATTGCTGGGATTGTTACCCTCAGCCCAAAGCATTCAGCCATTAGCAAAACCCTCATCTGCTCCCACTACTCCGCTTTCCCCAACGCCTTTATCTACCCCCACGCCCTCATCTGCTCCCATTACCCCCATCTCCCCAAC
>JAQYWO010000130.1 GCA_029379215.1 Rhizonema sp. PD37 | reverse complement strand
AAGAATTAAAAACAAGGGTAATGCTGCTATTGCAAATTAAATGTGGAACAGCTTAATCCATTGCAGTTATAAACTGTAAAAGAACGGCAATCTTTTTTCTTTTTGAAGGCAGGGCATTTACCCTGATTTTGCCTCCATCTACCAAAAGCGGTCTGTAAGTGTTGAAAAGCTGACTGATATACTGTAGACGATAGTTCGTTCATCCATAAGTACTCATCAGCTTTCTTAGTAACTTGAGTCAGGCACTTCTTGATTGCAGATAATCTCTTAGAGTCTGAAGCTTTCAATCCTGCATTTACACTCTGCCAAAATAAGTCAAGAGCATAGTTGTAGACAAACCGGGAAAAGCCTGCATGTTTTTTCATTCCTGTCTTTTCTGACTGATTTAGTTTTAATCGACGCTTAATAGCAAACATACGCTTTCCCCGTTTGTTATGATTATTGTAACGCATTTTTGGTTACAAATATGGGCAGACACAATTTAAATGTCAGAATTTCCGAAAAAGAAAGGCAAATACTAGACAAATTTTGTGAAGTAGTAGATAGATCACAGTCGGATGTAATTCGGGAATTTATCCGATCTCTAGAAGGAAAGGTGATTAATGACCAAAATGTCAAATAATTTCGGAGATGTATGGGAATTTATTGTTCTAGGGCAATCTCTTACTTTAGAGGGTTATTTTGGAAAACGCAGTGCAGATATCACTCAGGTTGCATCCTCTTGAATGAATAACAGACCTGGGAACGAAATCTCCGAGGTCTTCTTAAATCTTGACATGATGTTTCATATCGCGTTGATCTGGGAAGAAATTCTCGTGCGAAAAAGGTCTTGGTTCTACACTATTTCGTAAAGTTTTAAAACAATAATTAACCGACTTTGTATAGTAGTCCAAATAAAGTGCTATTTTAATCTTACGCTACAATAGCGCACATAAAAGTTAAATACTCAACAACCCTGAAGGAGCTTAGTGTTGAAGGGTAGTGTAAAGCGAAAGTATTATACCCAAAAACATAGCACCTTCTCGAACTTTCCTTCAGCCGCCTTTAATGTAGTCGCACTAGTGGTGTCTTTAGGTAAGGGGAGAATTTTAAGTCAGCATTTGTCGGGATTCAACTAAACTTTCCAATGGTCAATATTGTAGTACAGCATCTGTAGGGCAATATTGATACTTATTTGCTGAAAGCTGGCGTCATCCCACGATCTAAAGCTGCAAAACAGCACCGTACCCTACACAGAAAGCCGTAAGGTGTTTGCCCTTACGTCATTTGTCTGGATGTCTAATGACTAATGACTGTTTGTACATTCAGTAAACCAAAAAGTTTTTCCCTCAAGGGCGATACTGTGTACATACGTTGCCTTCTCTTCTCAGGAGCGGAGAGGCTGCTTTGAACGCCAACGGCATCGCTCAAGTTTTTGTAGTCTACGATACTATTTGCGACTCACTTCTTTAACCAACAGACCTGACATATATCATGAATGGTTACTCACTAGCAAAACGATGTTTGGCGGAAGCTCTAGGTACAGCTTGGTTGGTTCTAATGGGCGTGGGTACTGCGGTGATCTCTGGAGCCGTACCTTGGGTAGGAGTTACTGGGGTGGCGATCGCTTTCGGCTTAAGTTTACTAACTGCTGCCTATACTTTTGGTTCAAAAGAGCGGATGTCATATCAATCCCGCTGTCACAATTGGTTTTTGGGTAGCCAAGCGGCTTTCAATCCGAGACGTTTTGCCCTATATAGGGAGTCAGGTTCTCGGCGGAGTTTGGGGAACGACTATCCTGTTTTTGATTTGTATGGGCAAGCCGGAGTTTACAACAGCCAACTTTGGTTCTAATGGGGTGGGAATTCACTCCCCTGGTTTATATAGCTGGTGGGCTTGTGCATTAGCCGAGTTCATTGTTACCTGTGGCTTTGTGGTGATGATCTTGAGTGTAACATCTTCTGCCGCTCTCAAGCCATCTGCACCCATCCCTATTGGTTTAGGGTTGACCTTGGCGCATCTTATCCTCATTCCTGTGACAAATGCCAGCGTCAATCCCGTGCGATCGCTAGCCACAGCTATCTTTACTCGCGGTTGGGCATTGGCTGAGCTTTGGATTTTCATTGTGTTCCCAATTTTAGGTGGATTTTTGGCGGGTATGGTTGTTCGATGGCTGCAAAAACCAGACATGTCATCCTAGTTTCAGCACTGGTAAATTCTTTTCGTTTCTCCCCAATTGAGTCTTGGCATGGGTTGAAAGATGAGGTTGAGAGTAGGCTCCAAAAATTATCAAACCTACTCCTATAGAACCCATTTGACATCTTATGAGGTTTTGAATTAAGGTACTCCTCAGCATCTACAATCCAATGCTAATGGCGTATTCCAGCAACCTTACGCTCTGCAGAATGGGAAATTTTTGAACCCTTATTGCAAGATATCTTACCGATGAAGAAGCAGACTCGACCGACCAACTGGACAAAGCGAGAGATATTCTTAGGAATTCTCTATCAACTGAAAAATGGGTGCAATTGGCAAGACTTACCCAAAGACCTCCGTCCGTATCGAGGACACCCCCACAAGAGGAGCGAAGCGATCCTGCCAGAGTACTCTGTCCGGAAGACTTCGCGCGAAGTCTTCCTGATGGGAACCGATATGCTCAGATTCCTCCGATTTATGGGCATTTATTTCTTGGCAATATGCTAAAGTCAAACCTAAGCCCCTTCGAGGAAGAGATGCAGGGCACGACGAACATATACTTCCCATGATTCAGTTGTAGGTTGAAAGATTAGTTTTTTCAATCTCATATAAGTCGCTTGAAAAATATAGCGAGAGCATCCCTTTGAAGGCAGAAGAAGCTCTTTAAATTCGCAGCGCATCAATCAGTGCAGCTAATGCGGGTGGAATTTGACGGCGATTTGGATGGTAGAGATAGTAACCGGGCACGCTCGGACACCACTCTGCCAAGACTTGAATTAACTGACCCTCAGCCACAAGCTCGACAATTTGATCCTCAAAGAGATACCCAATTCCTTGTCCTGCCAATGCTGCCGCTAGAATCAAATCGCTATCATTAAAGATGAGCGATCCATCAACTCTCACCTGAAATGCTCGCCCATCTCGCTCAAACTCCCAAGGGTAGAGACTACCAGAAGTTATGAATCGGTAATTGATGCAACAATGTTCAGCAAGATCTTGTGGGGTCTTGGGAATCGGGTGGTGGGCAAAGTAGGCGGGCGACCCAACCGTTGCCCAGCGCACCTCTGAGCTGATTTGCACCGCAATCATATCTAAAGCCACCTTCTCACCAAACCGGATGCCAGCATCGTAGCGACTCGAAACAATGTCGGTCAGTCCTTCATCGATGGTGATCTCGATGCGGATATCGGGATAGGTTTCGAGAAAACCGGGCAGCATGGGACACAGGATCGAAAACGCGGCGTGCTTAAACGTAGTAATGCGTACTGTCCCAGCAGGCTTGTCCCGCAGTTCATTCAAGGCAGTCAGTTCGGCACTGATGTCCTCAAAGGCAGGTCGCAGCGTTCTTAACAGTCGCTCACCCATTTCAGTCGTCGAGACTTTTCGGGTCGTTCGCGCCAGCAGTCGTATCCCAAGACGGTCTTCGAGCGCTTTCATCGCATGGCTCAAGGCAGAGGCAGACATGCCTAGTTTTGCAGCGGCGCGTGTAAAGCTCATCTCGTCAGCAACCACGACGAAGGCGGCTAGGTCGTTTAGTTCATCTCGCTTCATTACTGCATATTTTTCATTAATTTATGCAGATTATACTATCTAGTCAAGCAAATATATTTGAGATATTGTTGAAGTTCAGTCGGCATGCAACGTCGCAATACTCATTTATTCGGAGCTACTAGGACTATGCGCTATAACAAGCTGGGGTTTACAGGACTTTTCGTTTCCGAACTGTGCTTCGGCACTATGACCTTCGGAGGTAGAGGAGCCACTGGCATTATCGGCAAGGTACAGCAAGCGGAGGCTGATACCTTACTAGCTCATGCACTTGAGGCGGGAATCAACCTCATCGACACCGCTGACATTTATTCAGAAGGCGATTCGGAGCGGATTACCGGACAGGCATTAAAGAATTTAGGTACAAAGCGCGACGAGGTGATTATTGCGACCAAAGTGTTTGGCAACATGGGTTCAAAGCCGAATCAGCTTGGATCGTCACGTAGTCACATTCTTGATGGCGCAAAAGCAAGCCTTGAACGGTTGCAATTGGAGTACATCGATCTGTATCAGCTTCACGGGTTTGATCCAGCAACGTCGATCGAGGAAACCCTCGGAGCTTTGAACGATCTCATCAGGCAGGGACTGGTTCGGTACATCGGGGTTTCAAATTGGGCTGCTTGGCAGATTGCCAAGGCACTCGGCATCTCTAATCTTCATAACATAGCGAAGTTTACTTCGCTTCAGGCTTACTACTCTATTGCAGGTCGGGACTTAGAACGGGAAATTGTGCCGATGCTAAGTAGTGAAGATCTCGGTTTATTAGTCTGGAGTCCTTTAGCCGGAGGACTGTTAAGCGGCAGATATAATCGAGAGCAGCAAGAGCATGAAGGAAGCCGTCGCACTGCGTTCAAGTTCCCGCCAGTCGAGATGGAGCGTGCCTACAACATTATTGATGTCCTGAAGGAAATGGCTCAACAGAAACAGGTTTCTGTGGCACAACTTGCAATTGCGTGGCTATTGCATCAACCTCGCGTCACGAGCGTCATACTTGGAACAAAGCGAATCGAACAGTTAACGGACAATTTAGGCGCGATCAATATTCTTCTGTCTGAGGGAGAGTTGCGAACGCTGGATCAAGTGAGCCAAATTCCGGTTGAGTACCCTGGTTGGATGCTGGACTTTTGGAGTCAAGCGAGAGTTCAACAGTTGAAAAATTCACGCACTGTTGTTCCAGTTAGAAGGGAAAGGGGTGAAACTGGAGTTTAGGTGCGACTTGTAAGAGCGTGAATTCATAGCGTGATCATAAGAACGCTAGCTAACAATTCGGCGGGAAATTTCTGAAGATCTAATAAACTCGTAATTAGAGGAAAATATGAAACTGGTGAATTTAATGAATTGCGCTGCTTGGCTGCTCTTTGCCGGGATCTTTGCAGTTGTCGGTCAGGAAAGCGCCGCCGATCCGGGATTCGATTTTAAAGGTCGTCTGCTCGTCTCGGTGTCGGACGCAGATATGGTTCCTTCGGCGTATATTGATGGCAATCTCGGTGCGGTGGACGGGGCGGACGCGCTCTCGGTGATTCGCCTGGACAGACCGCTGCGCGAACTCAAAGCGATCGAAATTCCTGCCAGCAATTCGGTCACGGGTCCTCCTTCGG
Source organism: Rhizonema sp. PD37 (assembly GCA_029379215.1). GTDB lineage: Bacteria > Cyanobacteriota > Cyanobacteriia > Cyanobacteriales > Nostocaceae > Rhizonema. The sequence continues at coordinate 16,533 of JAQYWO010000130.1, read as the reverse complement.
CTCTCGCCGTCACGCCCAACGGCAAATACGCCGTCGTCATCGAAACACTCGGACGACGCACGGCAGGCTTGTCAGATCAAAAGCTCAAAGACCTTCCTTTGGGGCGCACAATCACAGTCGTTGACTTGTCCAATCCCGACCGTCCGCGCGTTAGTCAGCAGATCGAAGGCTTTCGGCAGCCGGTAGCGGTGGCGATCAACTACAACAGCACGCTCGTCGCCGTTTCATACGGACCGGGCGGCGACGGCAAAACGACACCGCTCGCCGTTTACCGTTTCCAAAACGGCAAACTGAGTGCGCCGCTCGTGCTGCAGATTCCTGGCTGGACGGTGGGCGATTCGCTATCGCACGTCGAGTTTCACCCGACACAGAACATTCTCGCGCTGGTCAACGAGACAAAACCGACTCTCTCATTCGTTCGAGTAAGCGAGAACGGAAGCGGCATCACGCTCGCGCCTTGGGGCAATACGATTCAGGTCGAATTCAATCCGTTTCAGATGCGTTTTACTCCCAACGGACGCTGCGCCATCATCAACTCAGCTTACACTGGAGCTGCGATCACCGGTCCCGGCTCGTATTTCTTTTCGCCGCGCGGCTCGGTGCAGAGCATCCGACTCGCGGCGGATACAGCTGCAGACGGTACGCCTATTCACCGGATGATTGCGCGAGCCAGCACGGGTTTTATCCCCGAAGGCTTAAACATCAGTCCCGACGGACGATGGATTGTGACGACCAATCTTGAAAACAGCGCGTTTGCCCCAAACGATCCGCGCCAGGAATTTTTCTCGTCGCTCACCCTGCTGCGGCTCGATTCCGAAAACGGTTTCTTAAACCGCGTCGGCGATTTCGCGTTCGACGGCGTATTGCCAGAAACGGCGGTGTTCGACAACTCCAGTCGCTATCTTGCCGTCACTAACTTCACCTATTTCGACCAGCAGCAAAAGGGTGGTTTAATAGATTTTTGGCGGCTCGTTGAAAGCCGTACCGATCCCCAGCGCGTCGAACTGGTCAAGACAAATTACTCCGTTCCGGTCACGCGCGGGGTGCACACGATGAAGATTGTTCGTTGAAGCCCTGGCTGGGTGTCCAACAATAAAGGCGAAGTCACGCTCATCTCTTCTGCTGCCAACGCCACCACCTTGAATACTCCTACTAGTTGTCCATTGTGGTTTTTTTTAACCTGTTCACGCACTTGTCCATGTAAGACATTCATCAGTTCCTCGAATACCCCAGCGGCTCGCCATTGAATGCAAGTGCCAATAAACGGTGGAATAGGGAGGGAGGTCTTTGGGTAAGTCTTGCCAATTGCACCCATTTTTCAGTTGATAGAGAATTCCTAAGAATATCTCTCGCTTTGTCCAGTTGGTCGGTCGAGTCTGCTTCTTCATCGGTAAGATATCTTGCAATAAGGGTTCAAAAATTTCCCATTCTGCAGAGCGTAAGGTTGCTGGAATACGCCATTAGCATTGGATTGTAGATGCTGAGGAGTACCTTAATTCAAAACCTCATAAGATGTCAAATGGGTTCTATAAGCCAATTTGATTAAGCCACAGCCGATCCTGTGATTGCTGAACCTGCTGTTGTGAAAACTGTTCTTTAACTTCTTCAATTGCTTCATCTACCTGATGTTGTAATTCATGAGGTTCAGGACCAAAATCGTCAGTCATTTGGGTGGCTCATCATAAACGTTCCAAAATAGCTTAGCTATATTTTTACAGAAGCCGCTACAACGATTCGTTATGCCGCGATCGCCAGCATTTTTCTAGCTTTTCGCTCTTATTAGCTAGCTCGCAATTCATCCTAACAAGGGATGAATTGCGGGTAATTCCGAGTCCCATCCGGTAACTATGATCAAATTCCTGCTACCTTAAGAAAGGAGATGGGCGAGGAGTTACCACTATCAGAGCTTAGTACAGATCCCCGATCTTCTTCTCAGTGGCTGGACTGATATTAGATCGTTGAATCAGAGCATAAATATTTCTTCAGTTCAGCGGCGGCATGGACAAAAAGAGAACGGGTTGCTGGAAGCTCCGCTAAACCATTTAGCAGTCCGAAGTCATGAATCATGCCGTTATAACGCACGGTGGTCACTTTTACCCCGGCCTCATCTAACTTGCGTCCATAAGCTTCGCCTTCATCACGCAAGATATCGCTTTCTGCGACCTGAATTAACGCGGGAGGTAATCCTTTCAATTGCTCAACAGTAGCTTGTAGAGGAGAAGCATAGATTTCTTTACGTTTTTCCTGGTCTGTGGTATATAGGTCATACATCCACTTCATCAAAGATGTCGTCAAAAAACGTTTTTCGCCAAATTGTTGATAAGAATCGGTTTCAAAATTAGCATCTACGATTGGCCACATAAGGATTTGCAACTTAATCTGCGGACTCCCTTTCGCGATCGCCATCAAAGTGGTAACAGCCGTCATGTTACCGCCCACGCTGTTACCTACAACTGCTAGATTTTTGCCATCAACATCAATCTCCTCACCATGCTCGGCGACCCATTTTGTAGCAGCATAGATCTCATTGATAGCCTGTGGATACTGAGCATCTGGAGTTCGAGTGTAGTTAATGAAGACACCGGCACAACCTGACAGCACGACTAGATCCCGAACCATACGCTTGTGCGTTGGGTAATCGCCCAGCACCCAACCGCCACCATGAATAAAAATAAAAACAGGCAATATGCCTTTGACACCCTCAGGTCGCACGATATTTAGCTTGATCGGATAACCGTCAGCAGTAATCGTCTTCTCAGACTCATCAATGCCTGAAAGGTCCACTTTTACCGAAGCCTGTGCATTCACTAGGACTTGACGCGCCTCAAGTGGAGGTAATGCCTCTAAAGGCGGACCATCTACCGAATTCAGTAATTTCAAAAATGCCTTTACTTCCGACGAAAGACGTGGATCGTCTGCAATTTCCAAAACTTTCATCTCTTGCGAGTTTGCTTGACTAATCATAAATCCTCCTTGGGGCACCGTGTCTTTCCTTGAAAATTGTAAGCGATCGGCACTGACTCAAATCTAAGGTCTGCTACTCTTGTTTATGTAACTTATACCAATTTCAAAAGTGTTTGCAACACATGAATCCATCGTCAGGGCGAACAACATCGCTCATCCCCTACATGGGTGTCTGTAAAATTCTTTTTTCAAACTGGTATTAATTTTTTAGGTAAGAAATGTGAATATAATTCAACGGTTTCGCGGAATTTTAACGACTTTTGTCTTGATCTTAGTCTTGACCACAACAGCCGCTTATAGTGGTCTTCAAGCTCAACAACTGAGCAGTAATCTACCAGTCATTAGTCGCGGTTTGGAGTACGCCCAACTGGACTTAGGTAACGCCGAAGCCGGACATGATTTTGGTAATTGGGTTGTGCAAACAGCATCTGGACTGCTACAGGGTACTGATGTGCGTGATAACAGTGGGTCGAATGAAGAGCAAGCTAATGGTGATCCCCAAGTCCGTCCCGCAAGCGAAGACCCCTATGGAGATCCTGCAGATGCTAACGCACAGCAAGCGAAGATTAGCCCAGCAAGTGAAGACCCTTATGGAGATCCTGCAGATGCTAACGCACAGCAAGCGAAGATTAGCCCAGCAAGTGAAGACCCCTATGGCGATCCTGCGGATCAAAATGACACGAATTAGCACCCATAATTCACGGTCATTCCTCCCGACACTGACCACTAAAGGTGGTTCAGTGTGGGACTCCTGTCCGATTTAGTTGATGGCCGCTCTGTTCAGAGTGGCTGTATTTTCTTTTTGGAGATTCTGTATTTCGATTGTGAACTACCCATACTAAATCAGCCACTCAGGATTAGTGTGGGTAGAAGAGCGCGACTTAGCACGGTCTGCGGGGTCGGTTTCCATTACTTTATCAGAGTGCGTTCCGTTCCCCCGTAAGGCCACAAACATAGACCACACCCATCGGGTAAACTTTCCACAAGCTTCTACAGCCCGTAGAAATCTTCATTGAGAATCTGCTCAAGCGAAAAAGGACAAATCACAGGATACTCACTTTCCTGCGGCACACGAATCCCAAATTTGGCTAACTTTCCCTCTTTAACTGCCACCTTCCGCGCATCAGGATAAGCTTTCTCTAACGCTTCACTCAAGAAACTTGAGAGTGAAGGTGTATCCAGCAAATTGTCTTGAACGCGTAGACGATGTTCTATCACCGAACTGTACCAACTCGCTTTCATCGTATCGGGCACATCATGTTGAACCTGCAATTTTAGTAAGTGTGCCAATAAGATTTTGAGATTGCTCCTAAGTGCATTCTTTTCCGACTTCCCCAAGTCAACCAACTCCTCAATGAGATGCTCAATATCCAGCGACTCAAATTCATGGTTTTTCAATTGCCCAATCGTTTGCTCAATCCAGAGTTGTAAATCGCGCTCATATAAATTGTTAGACATTCTTCAGATTAACTCCTAGTTGTCGAATGTTTCAGAAGCGCTAAAAAACAATATTTACAGCAGATTCGATGTTTATGAGGTATAGTGCCCAAAACAAAATTCCAAAGTTGAAAAGTTGCTATGCAATTGGTGTACCTTAAAAGCGCTATATATAAAATCGTCTCGATACCAATAGGAGAGTCTTTTATACGAATGTCATTATGAGTTAAAAAATTGAAGTTGCAGGGTTCGTCTTTCAATTCAATTATAGTATACTATAATGTACTGGCTAATAAATTAATACTAGTTTTATATAAAGATGCAATAAATTAGATTTCCTCAACCCACGCCAGAGGTTTACGCCAGAAAAAAGCCTCATGCTAACTGGCTCAACTTTTTAAGAGGAACTAAGAATTTTGGTGAAATCGGTGATACCAATTCTGTTAGCGCAGAAATCAGGTTATTAGAGGTATAAACTGCTCTCACCAACTACGTTTGTTAATGTTTTAATTACCTCTTGATATTGGGCATCAACATCTTTTCGATCCAATTCTTCAGGTAAACCTTCTTGGCTGCCACGTCTAATCATACGAACGTGACGCAGGAGTGCTAAACCATCCTGGCGGTTACGAATGTGTCGCGCGATCACAGCAGTTCCTTCTAGCAACCGGATAGTCACGGCGACATCTGATCGCCCATATTGGCGAATTTGGTGAAAGGCATCGTCAAGCAGTCCAGCAAATGTGACCTGATTTGTAATTACACGGAGATTATTGTTGTTATCATAGCGATAAGGCGATGGGAAATCTTTTTCAGCCAAACGACAGAGTGCGGCACACAGTTGATCAATGCAGCGGATTGCTGTGAAGGGATCGTTGATGGCAGGTGAGATTGCACGAATGGCGATCTCGACAAGCTGTTTGATAGAGAATTCTACATCTTGGTTCGCAGTGCGTTCTCCGCCCAAAATAAACGCATTGTTTATCTGCTTGTGTAGAGACGCGCTATGCCGCGTTTCCACATGTTTTCCAAAGCAAATTACCACTAGTTCGCTTCCTTCGATAACAAACTTGCCTGGGCGATATTTTAAATGCATCAAGAGATCTTTTGACTGGGCAATTTTCATTAATCGTTGGCGATCAATCGCCTGAATATAACCGCTCTCTGTAGCAAAGATTGAACAAGCTTCGTTGTCATCTGATTCGATTTCTGCTGGCGGTTGGTGTTTACCGTGTCCAATCCTTTCAGAGAAGAAGTAATCAATAGAATTATTTAGCTCGTCGCTAATCTTGCCGATGATATGCCATGCATGAATCGAGGTGGTGGCGTGATGGATAAAGTAGATCAACATGCCGATACTAGCAAAAGTCAGAAGGATTGCTACCGTGAGGGAAATATGTGGCACAAATGGTTGATCTTTATCGGTATGGACAGTCCGCATTACAAGTAAGCAGTAAATAAACGTAGCGGTGAACGTACCTAGTACTAACTGATAGCTTTTGTCCTGCATAAAGTTACGTAGTACTCGCGGACCAAATTGTTGGGCAGCCAGGGAGAGGGCAACGAGAGTGACAGAGAAGGCTGTCACGGCAACGGTAATCATCGAATTAGCAATGGTTGAAAGCAGTGTCAGGGAACCATCTGCTCCGCCAGTGTAACCGAATCTCTCGAATAGCCCAGACTTACCTGCTTTGTCAAGCATCAGTGTCATGAGCGCCAATGCGATCGCCATACCTGTCATCAGTGTCGGCACAAACCAGTAATTGGATCTGAGCTTTTCCCTAATTCTGATTCGGTTAAATTTTTTCATTTCGACTCCTGTCGTCACCGAATAAGGCGTTTATTAGAAGGTTAAATGGCGCTTACAAGAGAAAGAAAAAAAGGTTTGTAACCCTCTACCTTCTGAATCTATAAAAGAAAATAAAGATTTGTTCCCTTGACACTTACTGAGTTCAGCACTGTTGAGGAAAACACGGACGCTGGTGAGGAGTCTCCCCGGAAGATGCAAGTTTCCAGGAGTCTTTGTTTAATCTTTTTATGATCGCAATTTATGAATATTCTCTTTTAACTTTTTTAAATACCTAACACTACTAAGTTTATCTAAGCTAAGAAAAATTACATACACTAAGCTGCGTTCAAATATAAAATATATTTCCAAGTATATATTTCACCTAAACTCAAGTAAATCTTGTATAAATTATCTAGAAACAGGGAATAATTTAATTAAGAAATAAATAATTTACATTCTGATCATTACTTGTATTGTTTATTATAACCACCCTACTTAAATATGTTCTTCTTTTCTGGGATTAAGCAACTTTTAGTCGGGAAATCGTTAGCAACGAGTGCAAATGCTGAAGAACGATTGAACAATTTTGCAGCATTGGCAGTTCTTTCCTCAGATGCCATATCTTCGGTTGCCTTCGCCACTGAAGAAATTCTCAAAGTTATGGTAATTGCAGGAAGTGCGGCACTCGGATTGTCGATATGGATTGCGATCGCGATCGTCCTGCTGCTATTGATAATTACCCTGTCTTATCGACAAACCATTCGTGCTTATCCCAGTGGCGGTGGAGCCTATATCGTTGCCCATGCGAACTTAGGGATTTATCCAGGGCTAGTAGCAGCTGCGTCGCTGATGATCGATTATGTTTTGACAGTGAGCGTGAATATTGCGGTTGGGGTGGATAATCTACTGTCAATTCCAGAGTTACAATCATTGCGACATATAAAAATAGAACTTTGCTTGATATTTATTGCTTTAATCATGCTGGCGAATCTTCGCGGTGTACGCGAATCAGGCAGAATCTTTATGATTCCAACTTATGCCTTTATTCTCATTGGTTTAATTATGATCGCCTCAGGTTTATATCAACAAGCTTTTGGACATATCTCTGCACATCCTCCCACAATTCAAGCAGCAGAACCACTGGCTGTATTTTTGATTTTGAGAGCATTTTCTCAGGGATGTTCAGCCTTGACTGGAGTTGAAGCAATCTCAAATGGCGTACCAGCATTTAAGCCACCAGAGTGGAAAAATGCTCAAACTACAATGGTATACATGGGTTTGATTTTGGGAACGCTATTTCTGGGTATCACGCATTTAGCTAACGTTTATCATATTGTGGCAAGCGATAGCGAAACTGTGATTTCTCAATTGGGTCACAGTATTTTAGGCAATGGAATACTATACAAATTTCTGCAAATTTCTACACTATTTATCTTACTTTTAGCCGCCAATACAAGTTATGCAGACTTTCCCCGGCTTGCCTCTCTCTTAGCAAGCGATGGATTTTTACCTCGGCAATTAGCACTTTTGGGCGATCGCTTAGTCTTCTCCAATGGCATTATTCTCCTAAGTACGATTGCTGCTGTCTTACTGATTATTGTGAAAGGGAGTGTAGATGTGCTGATTTCTCTCTACGCACTCGGTGTATTCACTTCCTTTACCCTTTCTCAAGCGGGAATGGTACGCCACTGGTTCAAAGAACGGACATCAGGCTGGCTGGGTAGTGCGTTGATGAATGGGTTGGGAACTATAACTACAGCGGTTGTATTAATTGTTATCTTACAGACAAAATTCTTAGCAGGAGCTTGGTCAGTGTTGGTGTCAACTATTTTACTGGTGATGTTATTTCTAGCGATTAATCGTCATTATAAATATGTTGCAGAACGCCTCAGTCTTGAGAATCTTGCACCGAGAAGTTATCTTCCAAGACCGAAAACAAACATTATTAATCAACCAGCAGTTGTTGTCGTCGGTCAACTCAATCAAGTTACAGTATTAGCTCTCGATTATGCCCGTAGTATTGCGGATGAGGTTGTTGCGATCCATGTCGATCTCGGTTCTACAGACAGAACAAAACTGCTGCAACAATGGCAAAAGTTGGAATCTGATGTCACTTTAGAAATTCTAGATTCGCCCTACCGCTCAATAGTAAATCCCATCGTAGACTTTGTTGGCGATTATGAAAAGCGTCACAGTGGCATTTTTTCTACTGTCATTATTCCTGCTGTTGTGACACGTAACTGGTGGCAGGGGCTGTTGCACAATCAAACTGGTTTTTTCCTAAAAGCAGCCTTACGTGCCCATAAAAGCAGAGTTGTGACTACTGTGAGATATTATTTGTAAGAATACATCCGTCATAATTGGCACTCTCCACGTTTGTGGGAATACGCATTTCTTTTTCCATACCTGAAGGTTCCACGTAAGACCGTTGGTGTTAAAGTGAAATTTACTTTTTACAAGGATTTTATTGATATTATAAGCTACAAGCAACTGAGCCAATTTTTTCTACCTTAGCGGAGGACCAGCTTTCTAAATATAAACATCTCGGTAAAGCTGGTAGTCAAGCATACTTAGATGCTGTTGAACAAATCACAGCCAGAGCTAAAATTGAAGTTTTAGCCCGTTCCATTGAAACTCTTAACCTTGGCTTGAAAGATTTACTTGAAGAAACCTCTAAATACAAAAAATGAGAGCAGTTGGTTCGCCACTAGCAATCGCGAACCACTTCTCCTTTTCCACATAAGAGTGAAAAGTCAGAAAAGGAAAGGTTGCGCCCTGTATATGGCAGGGATTTACAGAAAAACTTACACTCCATTATTTCTCCTGTAGCCCCCGTGGTCGGATACAATTGACTTGTGATTGTGTACACCCACAAATCCAGAACTTTGAAAAGAATTTGCCAAATATGAATTCACTTGAACCAAACATAAGTACTGAAACCTCTGCATCCGATATTATGCTTCAGATGATTTCTGGCTTTTGGGTGTCACGGGCCATCCACGCTGCTGCTAAACTTGGTATTGCTGACTACCTCAAGGAACAACCAAAGACAGTAGACGAACTAGCTGCAATCACTGATACTCACATGCCATCTTTGTACAGATTACTGCGTGCGCTAGAGAGTGTGGGTATATTTGTTGAAGATGACCATCATCGTTTTGGCTTAACACCCTTAGCTGCTACATTACAAACAGATGTTCCTAGTTCAATGCGTTTTTTGGCTATTTCCATGCTGGGACAGGAACACTACTTAGGCTGGGAAAACCTGCTACATAGCATCAAAACTGGTGAGATTGCGTTTGACCACATTGCTGAAATGAGTCTTTGGGATCATTACCTTAAAAACTCCGAAGCTGGCAAGGTGTTTAATTGTGCAATGACAAATCTAACAGCTTCCGTTTTGTCAGCAATTATTTGTAGTTATGACTTCTCAGCATTCAACACTGTTGTTGATGTCGGAGGAGGTCAGGGCAGTTTGGTGACTAGCATCCTTAAAGCTTATCCGAGTGTTAAAGGCATTATCTTTGATGTACCAACTGTGATAGTTGAAGCAAAATCTCACCTGCAAGCACAAGGTTTTGCAGAGTGCTGTAAGCTAGTATCGGGGAACTTCTTTGAGTCAGTAACAGCAGGTGGTGATGCTTACCTTCTCAAGCACATCATTCATGACTGGGATGAGGAGAAAGCGATCACCATTCTCAAAAACTGTCATCAGGCAATGTCACAGCATGCTAAACTTCTGCTGTTTGAGACAATAATTCCGACTGGAAATGCATCTTCTTTTGGCAAGTTGTTAGACCTCGATATGCTAGTTATGACTGGCGGACGCGAACGCACAGAGGAGGAATATCAAGTACTACTGCAAAAAGCCGGCTTCCAACTTATCCAAGTTATTCCCACCCCGTCACCAATTAGTGTTATTGAAGCGTTAAAAATTTAGAGTCCAAAGTTTAGTCCCCTGCCTCCGCTAACTACCCAACACCAAATACCCAAACAAATTCGTCACCCCTTCTAGAACAAATTAGAAAGGTTGTTGTTAGGGAGATTCAATTTTTCAGGTGTGAGATATAAGCATTTAGGGATGGCTATTATTATTTGTTTGAAAGCGACACTCACGCGGATTAATCTCTGCTCACCTGCACCTAACTTATTTTCCACGTCTCCACCACGACCCTGTTTTTTAGGTTGAGGACATCGCAAAGCAAGCTGATTACTGTCTAAATCATCTTCTAATATCAAACGAACAATCTCTGCCTAGTTAGGTAGTTTAACGATTGTTTTTTTAAATTAGGTTCTACTCTAAAAGCGAGAGTAACAGTCAAGTTTTTCGCTTCTACCAAATGGATTGTAAGTTTCGTCCCTTTCCTTTCTTTACCATATCGACCAAACTTGGTATACGTTAGGGGAATTTATATAACTTTGGCTACTTTATCCTTTAGCATGTACTTTGCCTATACAAACCATATTTATTTATGTGCTATCTTTTCTGCGATCGCCTGTAAACAATAATTTATAAAATCGTCCTCAGCAAATTTTTTTAGATTGTTAAGCATTGATTCTGTAATCCTTAAAGTGAAACTTCTCGGTTGATTCTGAAAATACCATAATATGTAATGACAATGATCGACTTGAGAATCAAGCTCTGGTTTAACCGACCACGGGGGCGATCGCTCTTCATGGGGCAACTTTGGACGTGTGTAGACGCTCTGCGGCTTGTCGTAGACATCACTCTTGTGGCTCCTACTTAGTGGCACTTCCTTGGTTTGGCTGAAACACGGAATTCATGAATTGATTGAATAAAAGGGCGCACTCTTAAAAAACTTATCTCCTTATTTCCCCATTTATACCGATGGAAATGGCCAGTACAATACCCTCACTCAAAACCAAGATAGAAATAAATGAAAAATTCGACCTTAGTCTAATTGACAGTAGTAAATGTTTCATGAAAAGATCATTTAATGACTGACTTGAAAATTCTTTTTAAATATGACGAAAGAAAAAGTACAAAAATCGTTTGGTCAATCCTCTTTCAAGAAGAAACATAACCCAATTGTTCCGCCTTTAGTTGACTACCCAACGCAAGCAACTTCACAATCATCATCAAAAGTCAAACCATCTAAGAAGATCCCAAGTTTAGAAGAACGAGATGCTATTAGAAGAAGCCTATTTGAGAAATGGGGTAACGCTACACCATCATCAATAGTAGATGTGAGAACACATATTCAAGCCAAGCTTACGATTGGTGCGCCTGGGGATAAATATGAGCAGGAAGCTGATAGGGTTGCGTCCCAAGTTGTCAACCTTCTTAATGCACCAGTTGCCCAGCAGTCTGATAAAGATCTTCAGCGAGAGGAAGTGTCAACTGAAGACGATCTGAAAATGAAGTCAGAAGTAAACACAATCCAGCTTCATGAGATCATAGAAGAAGAGGAAGAACTTCAGATGAAACCGATGGTGCAGCTTCAGTCTAGCGCGGGTGGTATGACTGCTACACCTGAAGTGGAAACTTCCATCCAACAGGCAAGGGGTGGTGGACAGTCGCTAGCAGATAATATTCGGGAACCAATGGAACAGGCATTTGGGGCTGATTTCAGTGGGGTGAAGGTTCATACGGATGCTCAAGCAGATTTGTTGAATCAATCGATTCAGGCTTATGCGTTTACGACGGGGCAGGATGTGTTCTTTCGTTCGGGAGAGTATCAGCCGGGTAGTCCTGGAGGGCAGGAGTTGATAGCCCATGAGTTGACCCATGTTGTCCAGCAGAGTGGGGGGGCGGTGCGAAGAGCGCCTCTACCACCACAGCAGTTGCCGCAACACCCAGCCACCGAAGCTCCATCTGCATCGGTGGGTGATGGCGTGATCCAAGCGAAAGATGATGTAGGACTGGAGGCTGAGGCGGATGACATGGGTGCATGGGTCTTGGCAACACCCCCGATAGTATCGGCAGTATCGCTGCAAGCACCCGACCAACACAAGGTAGTGCAAGCCAAAGGAGAACAAAAGCTACATGCCCAGTTGACTGCCGAAGATGTGGCTAACTGGAAGCAGAGCCTGGAGAAGACCGATCCTCAGTTCAAGGAAGTTATGGTGAAGATGCAGGCTTATGATGACAGTACCGATGCCCGCCCAAGCTGTCAATCTGAGGAAATTCGTGCCATGATTGAATTGTGGGAAGAATGGACGAAAAAAGAGCCTGCCAGTGACGACCTTAATAAAAAGTGCCGAGACATTGTAGAAAACGTGCTGCTCACCGAAATGCGAACAACACAGATGCAGTTTATGAACCTGGTATCATTCACCAATGGAGATGAAGGTCCATATGAACAAATGACCGAAGAAGGTTTGTTGTGGAGTCATCCAGATTTTGCCCAAAATAAGCAAAATATCGGAAAGACAGGACTCTCCTATTTTCAAGCGTTATCGGCTATGAATCTGGAATCAATGAATGGTGAGGCACGGAACAGGCATTTTAAGCCCTTGTCGAGCATGGAAAAGTTGTGGACATCCAAAGAAAAAATAGAAGAGCGTGAAAAACCCGACAATTATTTACCGGAATGGTTTAAACAGTTCATCCAACGTGCCAAAGATCAACTGAATAAGGTGGTATTAACTCATTACACCACGGCTGAACGAGCACAGATAATGCTCAAAAACGGCGGATTGAAATCTAAAACAGTATTAAAACGCGACCTTGCCGTTTTCAAGGACAATAGCTCGGCTTATGACGATCAAGCTTTGGCGAATACTGGCTTTTTATTCTTTTTTATTGAAACCGCCGATGCCAGTGCCCGTGCCACACGGTTTGGCACCGATAACGGGAACGAAGTGGATGCCGCCCGCATTTCCATTCCAATTAAACGTTCCGGCTTACTGGAACGAGGCTGGATTATGCTGAGCGACTTTGCCCAGCGCGAGTATCCTGATATTCAAACCAATGCAAAATCGGACACGGTACGCTCATGGTTGCACACGCGCTCAGAGGAATTGAACAAACCGGAAAACGTCGCCTTCACCAAGCCTGTACGCCATTTTCAGCAAGGTATGGGTCAGATGAATGGAGACAGTGACATGACCGAATGGGTTGGTGTCAAGGGTATGGTGAAAGGCCAGGCGATGGGCGACCCGCAAAGTCAGCAAACCTATGTCGGGCCTAAGGGGAAACAACAATTTTCCGACAAAATCTTTAATAATGTGCTGGTAGGAAAGGATATTATCGATGGCCTGACGATTCGGGCTGCGCTGGAGGTTGACCGCATTGCCATAGTTAATCCCAAACTCGGCGAAACATTAAAACGGCTTGAGGGCAACGCATTAATGAGGTTCATGTTGAAAGACTTGATGCGGCCACAGGCGATGATCCCAAATACCCTGAAAATTAACGAGGATGACATTACGGTCATCAAGAAAAAACCTCCTGAACCGTCCAAATCGAAAGATGAAACACACAGTAGCGATGTTTACTAATGAGAGCAGGGTATAGTGAACAATTTTTCTAATAATCCAAGTTGCTAGTTATCAGCCTTAGCGTGCTTCGCAGGTGATCGCGCACGGTGGCCGTAAAAGGACTACTTCTAGTATATGTCTTAATCGCCAAGGCGATTGCTATATTACGAGCAAGTCCTGCCGAAGCTTGTGTTTTTAACGAAAATTTTACTCCGTCAACTATGACATCCTCCCCTGGATTCTTAGAGTTGAGAGTAATAGAGGCATTTCTTCCAGCAGAGGTAGAAGCCGCTACGGAAGCATACTCAAAGGCTTTTTTACTGAATTTTTATACATGAGTTGCATGATGAATTATCAGACGATTTGAGAAATTAGTCACAAATTCATGAGCAAGAATATCACTATCCTCATTAACAAATTCCTTTATCTCTACAGTCATGGCTTGAGCCATTTCAAGAAGGATTTCTACTTGAACTATGTTGAGCTTACGGACAACCAGGGCTAACTTTTCAGTGATGTTCATTCATCATTACCTGTCACCTTTTAACATACTTAAGAGTGATAAGAATATTACCTCCTATTTGGACTAAAGCACCATCACTGTCGCTAAAAAGACGCTCTATGAAATGTTGATACATATTTAGTATAAAATGCTTTATACACATGCGATCGCAAGTTTTAAATTTCCACAAATCATGTTTACAATGTTTAACAAAAGTAGTTCTACAGCCTTGGCACTATGTATGGCGAGTTTAACTGCTGGATACGTGCTTAATCAAATATCAGTATCCGCAAGCACAGGAAATGCTGTTTCTGTTCTGATTGCAGCCAAACCACAAACTCAAACCACCCATCGGGTAAACTTTCTACCAGGAAAATCATCTACTGTGATCAAAGGAGCGGTGCCGTTGGGTAAAAAAGAAACTTATATTTTTCATGCCCGAAAAGGTCAAACAATTATTGCACTAGTGACTTGGAATGGAAGTCGGGTTGATGGTAAGAACAACGAACAAGGACTTTCTGGCTTCACCTTTGTTAAACCGGATGGGCAATCATATTCAGATCCACAAGATGACCAATTTAGTGCCACATTAACAGGTGACTATAAAGTTATAATTGCACAGCCTTATCAGTTAAGTAGTCCCAAATATACTTTTGAATTGAGCATTCGCTAACATAGGAGCGGGTTATATGTAAGCCGCTACTGTGACGATCACACAATACTTGAGGAATAACCACCCTTCGATGTGCGATCGCCTTTAATTGAGTTGCAGTTGATTGATCAGATTAGACAAGTCCTTTTAGGAAACCTGACGATGATCGGTTTCAACTGCATCAAAGAAAGGAAACACTTTTCCCCATTGTTTCCAAGGGAAAACGCCCTCAACTAACCCTTTGCTTTTCTAGCTTCTCTGATGATATTAGCTGATGGGGGCTGAATTTTGTTTGCTATGGGCTTACTCTCAGGCAGTATCAAGCTTTCCTCTACAGATGCTGGTAAATAAAAAAGAAATTGGTGAATGTTCCAGGCGTTATGCTTGAAAACGATGAAGTCTCCTTAAGCAGGAGCCAGCTGCTTGACTTTTTCCTCCATTGATGACATCAAAGATTGAAATGGCTGAACAAACTTGTCAATTCCTTCGTCTAAGACTGTATTCATCACCTGATCTAAGTTAATATTGATATCTGGCTCTTTAAGAGATTCTATTAAGCTATATGCTTCTTCAACACCAGTTTCCAGGCGATTAGCAATATCACAATGATCGGAACATGCTTCTATTGTCGCTGGAGGTAAAGTATTAACAGTATCCAATCCTACTAACTCGTTGACATACATGACATCATTGTATTCTGGGTTTTTCGTGCTGGTACTCGCCCACAATAGTCGCTGGACGTTTGCGCCTTTTTCAGCCAAGGCTTTCCAACGTTCATGCTGAATAATTTCTTTGTACTTTTGGTAAGCAATTTTAGCGTTGGCGATCGCCACTTTACCTTTAATCGCTTGCAAGCGAGCTTTTAGATTCGGCGACTCAGTAGAGCCAATTGTCTTAATCCTTTCATCAATGGTTTCATCAACATTGGTGTCGATCCGACTCAGGAAGAAACTGGCAACTGAAGCAATTTTGCTGATATCTTCACCCTGATTGACTCTTGCTTCCAAACCTTCAATATAAGCCCAAGCTGCTGTCTCATAGCTTTTCACAGCAAACAGTAGAGTCACGTTGACATTAATTCCCTCAGTGATCACTTGTTTGACTGCTGGTGAGCCACTAAGCGTACCGGGAATTTTAATCATGACATTTTCCCGCCCAATCTCCTGATAATAGCGCCGTGCTTCTTTAATCGTGGCTTCTGTGTCATCAGCAATAGTTGGGGGAACTTCGATACTTACATAGCCATCCAATCCACCTGACTCCTCGTAGATTGGGCGGAAAATATCGCAAGCATTACGGATGTCTTCAAAAATTAAGGATTCATAAATTTTCTGAACAGGCAAACCTGCCCTAATTCCCGCTTCGATATCTGCATCGTACAGTGCATTACCCTTGATCGCCTTTTCAAAAATAGCTGGGTTAGAAGTAATTCCACGGATACCCCGACTTGAAATCATGTCTTTAAGTTGACCTGACTTAATCAAGTCACGAGTCAAATTATCCATCCATATACTCTGACCGTAATCTTTAATTGTTAAAAGTGGATTGCTTACCATATACTTTCACCAGATTTAGTTTTTGTCTACTTACGCTTAGCGAATGAGAGCAAATATTTTCTCAGGAACTCTCAGGTTGAGTATTCATAACAGTTCACTGCTCACAAACCCAGCGTAAAAAAATAAACACGTAACCTCATCTTTCAAAAGAGGGACTTTGTAACTCAAGATTTTATCTTGAGATGTATAT
>JAQYWO010000129.1 GCA_029379215.1 Rhizonema sp. PD37 | reverse complement strand
CTTTCCTGGACTCGCATTAATTCCTCTCACACCGACAAAATGAGCGAACGTACAGTCATCAACATACTCTGCCTGCGATCACCTATTTTTTAGGATACAACGAGTTTGAAAACACGCCCTAGTCTTAGCACTTGCAATTTTACCAGTTTTAGGTAATGAAACAGCCCGGCTAGAAACTCAAAAATCCTATATGCACCGCAATCCAATATTCCATGATCACGTAATCGCGCTTATCATCTTCAGTTCTGCCGTAGTTTTTCAGGATTAATCTGAAAATATATATTAGTCATCTTCCGCTTTCCTGGCAGTTCTTGAACATCTAAGATATAACCTTCAGCTTGTAGTTCCTCTATTGTCCGCCACAAAATTTGGTTGTTCCTAGATGAGTTACTGCCTAGCAAATCTAAATTTTTCAACAGATATTGCTTAGAAATAAGTATAGATTGCCCATCTATTAGCTTATCCCATTTCATTCGGCTAGCAAGATAAACTAATAATTTCATCTTGTAATCATTCTTAGCATTATTTCCTTGCTTCTGCTTAGTGTCAATGTTATTGGAGAACAGCACATAGTCTCCCGTTCTCTCTGGCCCATCAAAAAATTCCAGTGCCACCGTGTAAGCATCTGCCAGTTTATAGGTGTAATCGACAGCTTTAGCTAAGTCAAAGTCTCGCGGCAAATTGTCAATTTCGTAATCTCGAATGCGGAGAATACTTTTGACCATCACCTTTGCTCCCATACCAGTGCCTTTTTTCAAAGGCTGAGCCAGCATTAATTCAGTTCTATGCAGGGCGAATAAGTCTTGATTGATCTGCGATCGCAACCTAGTTGTGAAGCTACCATCTTTACCACGGGTATAGCCCAAGCTTTCCAGCAGATCGTTGGAACGAAAATTAACTAAACGACCGTTACCCTGATCTCGCGCTTGCTTGTACAGGAATAATATGATCGCTACCTGCCTCGTATTTAAAAAGGTCAGCAACGCCATAAACAAGCGCTTAACCCGGATGTCTTGAATCTTCTCCAAAGCTTTGCTAATTCCTTGATCTGTACAGTTTGTTAAGTCTAGATGGGCATATTGGGAACAGAAATCTTGCCACTCCTGTGCAGAGACATTCTCTAATGGGACGCGACGAGTAACAGCAACTTCACACTTGTCGTTAGGATCACTGACAACCTGCATCTCCAGATAATAACCATCTGCATCAGCACTAAAAATTGGTAATTGCACATCGGGGTTCGTGATGGAGGCTCCTGCTCTAGGTAATATCATCACTAACTGTCCGTCCACTGGAAAAACAGTGTCTTCCTTGTTCACATCTACCTCTATATATTTTGGACAAATTTTACCAAGATGTGTAGTCTTAGACAGTACTTTCTCAACTTAAACTAGTCTAGTCAAACGTCAAATGTAACAAATCTTAACAGTCATCCGTGAGTCCGGCGTATGATTTTGAGCATTTTATCTATAAATTTGGCAGGCCATTTCATCCGTGAGTCCGGCGTATAACTCCCCTGTTCATCCGTGAGTCCGGCGTACAATTTCATCCGTGAGTCCGGCGTACAATTTCATCCGTGAGTCCGGCGTATAAACGATTTTGCCCTCTTGAACTTTTAATCTTTAAATGCTAGGTTCTAAATCTGACCGTTCGCACTCATAAGGAACTGTCAGCTTGTTACTTTAGTCAAATACTGCAAGAGAGGTAATATTTATAACAAAAAAACGGTATTTACAGGCTACTTCACGCTCTTTACCATCCGACCCACATTAATCGAAAAGGACAGGAAGACCTGCCCTTAGCTCCAGGATTTTCAGACTATCCTGGCATTTAAATTGAAAAAGCCGAGGAGAACAGCAAAAGTGTGTTCTCTCCACCTTGACAAAACAGACTGAAACTTTGCTATAGTACGCAGCGCCAACTGCGACAAAAGTCAAACCATCAATTGACTTTAACTATAGCAGAGTCTCTGTAAAAATGTAAGGTGGAGAGTACCTCTATTAAGGTGAACTTTTGGACTAGAAAAAAGCACGGTTCGCAGCAAAATTCGTAGTTTTGACTTCGGCGATCGCCGAAACTACGAGCTAAAAAGTTGGGATACTTCATTCCTACTTAATGGTTAGAGCCAGGTAAAAACTTTACTAGTACATATGCTCACCCTTAATAAGGGTAGGGTAGAGATTCGATATCTTTTGCTACTGTCCCGGCTCCGTAAACCTAGAAATTCACGGAGTTCATGATCAATGGAAATAACCCTCGTTCACTTTGCTTTTGATAATTGGCTAAGTTTAAATACTGGTATTAAATATCGATTTTGTGCCAATTTCCTTACACATCGTAATTGCACAAGCCCTTTGGACAAGGCAGAAGGCAGAGGGCAGATGGCAGAAGGGAAATATAACTTTTTCTACTATTTTAAAAACTCTGACCTCTGTCAAAGCCGCCACAAATCGCGAAGTCTTGGGGAAAGAGTACTCTCTCCCCAGAGCTTCGCGGCTCTGTGCCCCCACCATACAGGAGGTTGGTGGTCTTCAATCAATGGGGGTCCAAGCCCCTATTGTATTGTCTTATACCTTCTGCCTTCTGCCTTCTGCCCTCTGCCTTTCTTTTTCACATCAGCTATTCTCTCCACATTCACACCTGCTTTGAAGTCGGAGGGTGGTAGATGATGACGACACAATTTTCATCGTTGGAAATCGATACCTCACAAGCAATTAGACAGCTAGAGCTTTTGGGATACCAGCAGGGCGATGCAGTTTATGTCCGGGCTTTCTTGCCCAAAGAAGACCCTCGTTATGCCCTTAATACAGCACGTAAAGCAGATCACCTTAACTTCAAACAAATTTGGCAGTGGCAGCAGCAAGGTTACGGCATCTATTTTGTCATCAACGGCGGTGGCCACAAAGATGAGAACGTTCAACTCTGCCGTGCTTTTTTCATTGAGCATGACGATCTAGAAATAGAATTACAGCGGGATTTGTGGCAAACCATATCGTTACCAAAGCCGACCTTTCAAATCCAAACTCGTAAATCAGTTCACTCCTACTGGGTATTGGAAAAACCCATCCCAGTTAAAGAGTGGAAGCAGTTGCAAACTGACTTGCTGACCTATACGAATGCTGACAGAGCCATCAAAAATCCCAGTCGGGTGATGCGATTAGCTGGAGCATGGCACATTAAGCCGGGAGAAAAACCACTCATGTGCGATATTATTTCCCAATCGGGTTTGAAGTACACCTATGAGGAATTGCGTTCTTCTGTACCGTTGTCCCAGAATCCTGAGTTAGTCAAACGAGAGCGTGAACATAGCTCCCCGCGTCCTCTTCAAGATATCTCTGTACCTGTGCCAATTGCAGTGCCGCTCTGTGTCTGTCTCTCCAAAGAGTCTCGTACTCTGCTATCTTATGGAGTGAACGAGGGGGGTCGTAATACCAACGGAGCAAAATTAGCGCGAGATTTAATTGGCACCGCCAACTATCTTGTTACCATTGGTCAGCGGTTTGACGGCGAGCCACAGCAACTTTTGCAGGACTATGCCAGTCGCTGCACTCCACCTTTATCGGCTAAAGAAGTTAATGCCATCTATTCATCTGCTGAGAAAGACCGCCCTGGTCCCAGTTGCACTTCCAGGGGTGTAGAAACCTGTATCAAGGCTTGGTACTGGAACACGCAAGTCAAGCCCAATCCATATTCAATCGATTCTGGTGGTTCTCTTCGTCCTAGTGTTGACAAGAAGTCACCTGTTTGTGATATTGCACTGCACGAACGCATTCTAAAAATTGTGGGCAGTTCTGATTCCGAGTCAATGCGATCGCTCGCACTGATGGATCTAGCTGCTGCGGTGGGGCGTCCATATCGGCAGATTGAGCAGCTAGCCCAGCTACTGACTTGTGAAGTAGATTTGCACTCTCGTACAACAGCAGCCGCCCAGAAACTTTCATCTCTGCTAAAAACCTGCCCCGACCAACTTGACCTTACCCGATTGCTTGAACCTCAGTTCGCCCAAATTTTGATTGATACCGCTAACGCCATGCCTACGGCTCCAGAATTTTTATTCACAACGCTTTTAGGAGCAGCGGCGTCTCGGGTTGGTTCGGCAGCGCGGGTAATTGTAAAACCATCCGCCAAGTACGCTCAACCCTTGGTGATGTGGACAAGCATTGTCGCTGAGTCAGGATCGATGAAAACTCCAGCACAGCAAGTGATTATCGAGCCCTTAGTGCAATTGGAAGCTGAAGCATATGATCGCTATCAAGTAGAACTGGCTGAGTATAATAAACTACAAACGGCGCGTAAAGGCAAAAAACCGGATGACAAACCACCAGATTCGCCGCCAACTTCCCCCATCCGCCAACGCTACCTAACTAAAGATAGCACCGTGGAGACATTGCAGCGGATTCATAGTGACAACCCACGGGGACTGCTGTACTACCGAGATGAACTAGCAGGGCTATTCAAAGCCCGCAATCAGTATCGTGGTGGTTTAGGAGCTGATGAAGAGCAGGAACTTGATCAATTCAACGGATCTGCAATTATCTACGACCGATCAGAAAAATCTGTGTGTTTACCTAAAAGTGCCATTTCACGTACAGGTAGCATTCAGTGGGAAGTTTTGTCTGCCATGATGGGTGACCACAACGACTACAACGGTAATTTTGCTCGGTGGTTGTTCTGTGCTGCCAAGTCTCCCAAACGTTACCTGCGGTTGGTTGGAGAAATTTCTGCTCCCGATACTGGAATCTCGGAAGCGCTGCGTCAGCTTTATATAAAACTCGCCCAGATCCCAGAAAAAGATTACTTTTTAAGCACTGAGGCAGCGATGTTGTTCGAGGCGTGGCAACATTCTCTCGTAGATGCTCAAGTTGCTGAGGAATTCTCTGGACTTAGGGTCGTTTACCCTAAGATTGAAGCTTACACAGCACGATTGGCGCTGTGGTTACACATCGTTAATACTGTCTTAACAGGTGAAACTCCAGACATAGTCATTTCTGGTGACACGATGTCCAAGGCAATTGAGCTTGCTGCTTATTTCCTTTGGCAGCATAAATTGATTCATGCTCAAAACTCCCCGGAATCCGGGCTGATGTCTTGGGGTTTGAAAATCCAGAAAGTGGCTGAACGCCTAGGAGGAGCTACAGCTTCCATGCTCAAAAGTGGCATCCGCGCTCTCCGTACTAGACCGACTTTTGAGATTCGGCAATTGATGGAGATGATGGCTGCTGCAGGTTGGGGTCGCGTTGAAGGCTCCGGCTCTAATTTACTTTATGTGCCAGATGGGACATCACAAAACGAGTCTGCCGAGAAGAAGATTCCTTCCGGCGAGCTTGACAAAATTGACAGTAAATTGACAAAAGTATCAATCGCTCAAACAACCGGCAAAACTGCATTTGACAACAAAATTGACTCGATTGACCACATCGAGCCAGAAGACATTCCTCATTCATCAGGAGACGATGAGCCAATTGAAGAGAAATTCAGCAGAACTCAATCAAAATCCGGCACTCATAAGTATGTCAACCGAACCAGTCAATTTGTCAATTCCAACGCTCAAACCTCCACTGCTACTGACATTGATTCGGTTGACACTCTTGTTCAATCAGGATGACAATTGTCAACCAATGAATCGTAGATTCATTGGTTCAAGCCTCAACAGTCATGACTTGAGCGTTGGGTCCGTTGGTGTAACAACATTGCTGTCAGATGATCGAGAGTTAAGACCAAACTCACTACGGTACGGAGCGTGCGAATTTATTTGTTCAAGCAGGCTTTCATAGTATGGAAATTCTTGAGAATTTACTGAATCCAATGCATACAAAAAACCCAAGCAATCTCCTTGCTTTCACAAAGGCGAGGTATTGATGGCAATAGGAAAGTGGATTTGAAAGGTATGGATTATGACAGTTACCAAACTTGAATTCAACCCCGGTCAAGAAGTAAAACGTAATCAGCAACGAAAAAGAAGCCATTCAGTCTCCACCTCTTCTAATCCTTCAGAAGTTGAGTTGGCACGCAAACCGGAACACTTGGAAGAAATTTCAACATCAATATCTGTGTCAGATATTGATACTGTAGTTGATGTGCTTTCTGAGCTAACCGAGGACGAAAAAGCTGACCGGCACAGGTTGGAGCTAAAAATAGAAAGGTCGTTTTACGAAGCCGGGTGTGCCTTGAGGGAACTACAGAAAAGACGCTTATATCGAAGTACTCACAAAACTTTTGAGCACTACTGCCGCGATCGCTTCAACTATAGCCGTGACACTGCTTACTTAAAGATTGCAGCTGTTGCTGTCTATGACAACATCCAAGAATTTTTGCCGACCAATGGTCGGCAAATTCCTATGCCAACCAGCGAACGTCAGTTGCGTGATTTAGCGTCATCGAAGTTTGAACCAAAAGTTCAAGCGGCTGCATGGTTGCAGGGTGTAGAAGCAGCCAATGGTAAAATCCCCACTGGACGCATTATTAAGGGGATTATAGAAAAATTGAAGGATAAACCTTTGTCTCTCGCCACCAATTTTTGCCAAGTAGGTGACGTATTTATTTTAACCAAGTTAGAGGGGACTGAACGCAAATATAATGGTTGTTGGGCTCTTTCCGTTGCGCTCAACGACTTTACTGTAGAGGTGGATGTTCATGATACGACCTTAAGCGTGAAACCTGAAAACCTCAACAGAATCGACTCAACAGAAGTACATCACCAGCTGCCACAAACTCTCCTCCGTATCAAGCGTCTACGATCTAGTGGAATGCTAGATCGCAGTGCATACACACTGCTGGAGTCTTTAGGAAGGCAAACTTACTTAACTCCAGTTGAGTCCGGCTTGTTGCAATGGCTGGAGAAGTATTATGGGGTAGGCGACGAAGAAAACTAGAGGGAAAGGGAAAGTTTCAAGTCTTAAAGGGCATAAAACAGCTATTCCATCTGTAATTTCTCATCTTTGAAAGGTATTCTGGTCGTAAGTTTCGGTCAAACTGACATCCGCTTGAGCACTAGGGCAGAAGGGTGCAATGAGCGTCAGGGCTTTAGACCCTGACAACTTTTGGGTCTGGTCATATTTAACTCCTGTATTGAAGAAGAGATAGTCATTTGGAAGAATGCTAACAAAACTTACTTCGATACGAAGGTAGGAACTGGTGGTGTGGTTTGCTTCCTCATCTCCCGCGTCATTCTTTCCAAAATTCGGTTTTTCTCCTCCAAAGACGTGTTACACAAACTGCTCCAGAAGTTGACCTGACGGTACAAAGTTGTGGCGATCGCATTATTTCCTTTGCCCATCTCGGTTTTTAGATCACTTTTCAACCTCTCCCACAGCTTATTCAGCATAGAGGGCGCAAATTCATCGAAAGGTAGCGTCCACTGACAATCATTATCTAAAAACACTCTGAAAGAGGCAATAATTGGTAATGATAGTACTGCTGGAGCTTTAAAGCCAAAGGCACTGCCATCTGCTAGCAATGAATTACCACTCAAAGCAATTGAAGCTAGATTGCAATTTCCTTTCACTGAGGGACTAGTGATGTATTTTTCTATCAGTTTGTAAAGTTCTCTTTCTATCCACAATCCTTGAGGTAGCAAGGGCAATAACTTTTGTAGTCTTTCGGTTTCTTTTGGTGAAAGAAATTGCGGCACCACTAAACTAAATGGATGTTGGCTTCTTCCTGAAGAGCTATAATCATATTTCACTCTGTCTAAACAAATGAGAATTTTACACAAGTGCTGCACAGAACACCGTGGGTCTTTTGGCACTCCCGTTTGGTTTTGGTAATAGGCGATTTTATATTTAATGTCAAGTTCATCTTCGAGTTGTTCAATAAATCTTTTGATAAAATCATAACCACCTCTAGCATTGACTCTTGAACGCGTATCTATGGGTGATGTGGTGTTGGCTGTCAAGGCATTGACTGCGACTTCAGATGATGGAAGTCCGCAAGTGATTTCTACTTTTACTAATGCTTTGGTTAAGTCAATTTTTTGCACCATTGCAGTACTAAATACTGCTATCGTGTGGCCACCATCGTAGACACCGTATTGGGTATACCCCTCTGAATCCTCTAGGAATTCTACGTGTAGTTCCTCTCCACTTGAAGTTTTGTGAATTTTTACTTTATACGCAGAAATTTTAATTCCATTATTCCTATCAAAAAACTTTTCAGGGGCAGAATCCAAGGTTTCTAATATTTCTTTAAAGATGGATGCTTTTTTATTTGGTTCTCTGATATTGGGTGTTTTGGGTAAGTCTGTTGGGAAGCTAGAAACTATGGCTGTTCCTACAAAGAATTTATGGCTTCCGTGAGAATTAAGCTGGGCGACTGACTTGACAGGGATGATGTATGTTTTGGGCATGGCGTAGAACTGTTGCTAAAGGTTGCTATTTTAGCATTGAGTGCTTTGAGAGTCACGGATGTTGAAGGCAAGTGTGATGAAAAGCGAAGAGTGCGTAGTGCCTTTATGCGATCACTTCTTCATTTTCACGCCCCGTTTTCTTCATCTTGACCAAAGAAAGGCAGAGGGCAGAGGGTAGCTATGAGTCACGGGAAGAATTAATTTTTCTCTGCCAGTATGGGTACAAGCCCCTAAATTTATTTATGAAAAAAGAAGAAAATATGTATTTCGAGTAAAGTGTGCGCGAAGCTCTCCGGACGCGAAATCTGCCGGCGAGTTTCGCAGAAGCTTCTGTCCGGAAGACTTCGCAAGAAATACTGAGTCCTTATTAAATGCCTTAAATTTATTTATAGGTATACATAGCTGCCCTCTGCCTTCATACTTCCACCTTCTTAAGTTTTTCTTCTAATTCTAGAGTTATGAAGCAATAAGCACTCAATCATTGTCTTTATTTTTAGTCACCAATTTTTCTGTTATTTACTACTAAAAAAAAGAGTATTTATTTAACACTCTTCATATTAAAAAATGCTTGAATATCGTGTAAAATATTACAAATACAACAATCCCTCGGAATTGTTTCTCAGGCAGATCCGAGGGGAGTTGTGTGTTCATCACAGCAAACACATATTATGCTTAACATCAGTGTAGCAGACAAATCGTCTGCTCAAACGCTCGCATCAAAAAAATCTGACCACCTAGCGCTTGATGAAATTCGCCGCGATGGTGGCACACAGCCTAGGGCTGCTATCAACTTGCAACATGTCAAGCTTTTAGAAGAACAGATGGAAGATGGGCAACAATTAGAGCCTGTTATCGTTTTCTACGACGGCGAGTCTTACTGGTTAGCTGATGGTTTTCACCGCTGGCACGCTCATCGAAATCGAGAAGAGGAAGTTATTACCTGTGTTATTCATACTGGCTCTAGGCGCGATGCAGTTCTTTACTCAGTAGGGGCAAATGCTGACCATAAGCCTGCTTTGCCTCGCAGTCGGGATGATAAGCGGCGGGCAGTTATGACGCTACTCAATGACCCGGAATGGCATAAGTGGAGCGATAGAGAAATCGCTCGACGTTGTTGTGTCAGTCACGATTTCGTCAATAGGACGCGAAAGTCTATCTGTCATTTAATGACAGATACAAAATTTAACAAAGAGCGAAAGGCTCAACGAGGAGGAAAAACCTACACTCTTGACACCACTAATATTGGAAGGACACCACCAGATGCCAATCTTTTGATTAAAGACAACCTGTCTTTGAGTCAATCTGGTACAATCTCACAGTCACCCAACCCGAATGCAGTGATGGTGGAACAAGACAACGGTACAAGTCAAGCTAGTGTGAGCTTAACTGTAGCTCATCACCTCGAGTTGGCAGAGGGCGGTTTGGTTGAGATTCATTCTCCCAACAACAGTAAGATAAATGGTCGTTTAGCACGGATTGCCGCTGTATATCAAAATACCGTGGAGGTTTGGGTTCGTGATGTGGGTACGATGACTATGCATAGGCATACCCTGAAGCATCAACAGGTGGAACCAGTACCAATGGATAAGGAACCGCAGCTAGTTGAGGTGTGCGATCGCATTACTGAGTTGAGAAAGTGTAACTTAGATCCGTTTGAGATACAAATTCTTCTGTTGCTTGAGCAACCAGTGGCTTTTACGCCAGTTGAGTTAAGGTATCTTGCTCAAATCGAGAACGATCATGGCATTGTTGAGAGTAGTCGATAAACCGTAGCAATACGGTGCGAAACGGACCAATCCGCAGTAGCTACTACACCAGTCAAAGGTTTATGCAACCTAGGCAGAGAGGGTCACTTAATAGGATTCGCTAGTCTTAAGCGTTCAGGGAAGGAACATCGCCCATTATCAGGTGGAACACCAACCCAACACAAAGCCCCTAGCAGCATCTAAAAACTGCGAACTGCATTGACGAAGCAAGATTAAACGTTTTATTCGTTACCATGTTAAAACTGATGATTGCTCTTTCATTTAACTTCAATCTATTGATAGAGTCCAAAATATTCCAGTAATTTTACTAAAAATATATTGTATAGTAATACACTTTACAAACCATGTATGTAAGATCGAATGCCGAAGTAAAATGTAATTTTTAATACTTTTTTCTACCCGAGCTTGCAAAAATCGGGTGCAAGCCCTTACTAAACCTGAAGTTGATTGTCAAAAAACACGTGTTTATACTTTTTAAAGTGTATAAAATTAACACTATTTGCTTCTAACATAGCTCCCTTCTACCTTTTTTTTAACAAGTATTTTGTTACGTATACATAAATTTCGAGCACTATTGAACCTTGAAAGTGCGGCTTTTTTCAAAAAACCTTAATAATTTTTTAGCAATTACCTAAATTTAATGGCAGTCAGCCTGTTACTGACTTGTAACAATAGTTTGATGAAGGTTCTGATGACAAACTGTTACCACAGATCTAGCAATGCTATCAGCTTGATTTTGCATAAAAGGTATCTTGACAATGTCATCAAGAACATTCAGAACTGAAAAACTTGGTTTTTTACCCAAGCAAACACAGCAACCTTCCTCACGCCAATCAATCACTATCTATCCATTGATGATTGCGGCTACTGTAGCCATGTTACTGGACATGATTATGACTGCGAGTTTAGCCAGCTTTGTAACTTTTGGTAGCGCAGTTTTCGGAACTGCTGCAATTGTCTGGCGACATGAACTCAACGGTTTTTTTAATTGGCTGACTCGATTTAACCGCCGTTATAAAATTGCCACTGTTTTATTTACACTGGTGGGTGCTTTATTTCTCTTAGATGCTTTGGCTACTCCAGCTTCTGCCCAGTTCTTTCAGGGTGCACAAACTTGGATGACTGGGCAGTTTACAGCTGCAGGGCAGGCAATTCCTTTAGTCTTTAACGTGCTACGTGGCTTGTTCTTACTTTACTTAGGAATTTCCTTAGTCAAAGTCATCCAAGCAGCTCGCCAAGATGAGGATTGGCAGAATTTAGCCCGGACACCGATGATTATTCTGATTGCAATGACAATGGGGGATGTTCTCGCAAGTTTGATTGTTGGTGGCGGTACCAGTAGCGGTGGGATTACTAAAGGATAGGGATGGAGCCGAATAAATCTAAATTTCGCACTGTAAATGCAACTTTGGGGAATCTTCCAAATATCGGTCCTTTTCCCGCCGATCAATTTATTCCTTGGGTAGTTATTTCTGGCATTTCTTATTACTTATGTCACGGGATGTTGAAGTTAAATTGGGTTTGGACATGCGCTGTGGCTACCTGGGGAATATCTACTTGGTGGGTGCTTACAGGGTCAAAGGCTTGGCGATTCTTAGCTAAGTTTATCATGACTCCCAACTGGATAAGAGTGCGCGTACCATATCAACGAATGTTGCAATTGGATAATTGCAGCGCCCCGAAGAAAGTCAAGAAAGTTAAAAGAACCAGGAGGTGATAATTTGACTCCTAAAGTTAAAACAAAAGTTGGTAAAGCAACCGTTGACAACGGAGCCACAAAAGTTCGTTATTCACCTCTAGAAGATGCCTTCGCCTTGGTGTCGATGTTGCAGATTAATCTTCAAGGTAGACAAGTAGGTGCTTACCTGCTGCGTTCAGGGTTGAATAATTTTATGATTCACTTTGGGTTTGACTGCGCGGGCATTCATGCTACATTGCGAACAGAAGAAATTGACCCAGTGTTTGACGCAATTGAATCAGGACTAAAAGATTTACCTGAAGGAGAACGTTTAACAATTCATCTTGGCTCTTTTACTTCAGATGTACAAAGGCAACAAGAATTACGCGATTTATCTGCAACTGCTCTTAACAAAGAATTGCAATATCTCCTAATGGGAGAGCGATCGCGCATCCAGCAATTAACTCTTCAAGGGATTCGCAAGCCCAAAACATTGAGACTGTACTGCACATATACTGTTGAGCCGGATATGGCTGGCACAACCGACGCAATTGAAAAACTTTTGTCTCGTCTGGAACGCTCGTGGAAGTCATTCACGGGTGAAATCAACGAGATGCAATTTGTTCGCATTGAACGCCTACTTCACGCATCTTTTACTGATGGCTACCAACTATGGGAACAATTACTCGCCAACAAAATGGGCTTAGATATTCGCCCGTTAAGTGTCGAGGAACTTTGGGCAATTCTCTGGCAGCGGTTCAACGACACGCCACCACGAGACATCCCCCAACTGCTGGTTTTGGATGAAGACGGGTTGAGAGAAGAAGTGTACTCAGAAGTCCATCCCACCTCTTTACTGATGGAAAGTGAGTCATCAATTCCCGTCGCTGATCGACGTTGGGTAAACCTCAAAGGGAAATATATTGGCGCACTCACCTTCGTTGATAAGCCAGGTGGGTGGACAGACAAAGAACGCCAGTTGCGTTATCTGTGGGAAATAGTCTCACGGGAACGGGTTTACGACACCGAAATCATAGCACAACTGATGCGGGCGAACGAGACGTTAGTCAAAAGCAATATGCAGCGTCTCACCAAGCAATCGAATACTTCAGCGCAAATCGCCAATGACAAAAACTCGGTTGATGTTAAATCCCTGCTCAATATCAAAAAGTCAATTGCTGCCCAAGAAGAGTTATACGAGGGAGCCGTTCCCATCCATACAGCAGTGGTGTTTCTAGTGCATCGAAGAACCCGTGAGCAGCTAGATGAAGCTTGCCGTTATCTGCAATCAATGTTTTTGCGTCCAGCTTGGGTAGTGCGCGAAACGGAGTACCCTTGGCGGATTTGGTTACAAACATTGCCGATCACTTGGGAGCGCTTAATGACTGCTCCCTTCAATCGACGGCTGGTTTACCTCAGTGGTGAAGTGCCTGGATTAATGCCTCTGGTACGAACAAAAGCCGGAGATGATAGAGGGTTTGAACTCATTGCCTCTGAAGGTGGGACGCCCACTTTCCTCAATCTCTATACCCAGCACAAGAATTTGGGATTATTTGGTACAACCCGGAGTGGTAAATCCGTAGTGGCTGCAGGAATTCTCACCCAAGCACTGGCTCATGGAATGCCCGTTGTCGCAATGGACTATCCCAAACCAGATGGTAGTAGCACGTTTACCGATTACACCCGTTTTATGGGGAAAGATGGCGCGTACTTCGATATTGGGCGGGAAAGTTCAAATTTGTTCGAGCTACCCAATCTGCGATCGCTTCCCCCAAAATTGCAGCAGGAACGGTTTGAAGACTACAAAGATTTCTTAACAACGGCGCTCTTGGCAATGATTGTGGGAACGAAGCGCTCCGAAAATGGCGGACTACTGATAATGACCGATACAGTACGGTCAATTTTGACACTGGCAATGACTGCCTTTTTCAGTGATGACCAAATTCGCGATCGCTATGCAGCAGCATTCACCAATGGTTTCGGTTCACCAGAATGGCAGGCGATGCCCACCTTGGTTGACTTCTTGAGCTTCTGCTCCCACGAACGACTGCGCTTGGACACAATGAGCGGAGATACAAAAACTGGGCTAGAGCAAGTGAAATTGCGCTTGCGCTTCTGGCTCAGTAGTCGGGTGGGTAAGGCAATCTCTCAACCAAGTACATTTAACAGTGACGCAAGGTTACTCGTCTTTGCTTTGCGTAACCTGTCTAACGATGAAGATGCAGCCATTTTGAGTTTGAGTGCTTACTCGGCCGCGTTACGTCGGGCGTTAGCAGCTCCTGCAAGTGTGTTTTTTATCGATGAAAGTCCGATTCTGTTTGAATACGACTCAATCGCTGCCCTCGTGGGGCGTTTGTGTGCCAACGGTGCCAAAGCTGGGATTCGAGTCATTTTATCAGCTCAAGACCCGGACACGATTGCCAAGTCTTCAGCTGGTGCCAAAATTTTCCAAAACCTGACTACTCGCCTGATTGGTCGAATTCAACCAACAGCAGTGGATAGTTTTGTCTCAATTCTCAAGTGTCCTGCAGAAATCATTGGACGCAATGCCACAGAAAGTTTCTTTCCCAAAAAATCTGGGATTTATTCGCAATGGTTGTTGGATGATGCTGGGGTGTTTACATTTTGTCGTTACTACCCAGCCCTAAATCTCCTAGCTACAGTGGCAAATAATCCCCACGAGCAAGCCCAAAGAACAGTAGCACTTGCTCGTCATACTGACAAGTTTGTAGCACTCACTGAGTTTTCTAAACAGTTAGTGGAGTCGGAGAAGAGGCAGGGGGCAGGGGGAACGGAGCAGGGGAGAAGACTCCATCCATGAATGGAGGTCGGGGGAGATGAGGAGAAATTCAGCTGTTCCACGAATAAATTCGGGAGCTTGAGACCAGATTGCAGGGATACAGGGGACAACAAATTTTCGCAATTTTTCTTTTCCCCTTTGCCCCCTGCCCCCTGCTTGATTTTGGTCAATCTAAATTTGAGAGGATTTATGAAAACACGTCAATGGAAAAAAGTGGCGACAGGTACGGCTGTGGCGATCGCACTCTTGGGAGCTGCAAGCACTTCTACTCTTGCTATGACCGTTCCCTTTCAAGCTAATCGCCCCTTAGCTCAGGTGTTTGAGCAATTTACTTCTCAACTAGGGTCTTTACAAAATTATGTGTCGTCCATTCTCTCTGACAAAATTAAACCCATAGCTGAGTCCTTGGGAGTGGATTTACAAACTGGCATTAATGAAGCGGTGGGTGCATTGGGTTTACCTGACCCCACTGTTGCTAGAGAAAATGTTGAGAAAAGTGCCTCTAGTAGTGATGCTGCGGTTAACCCAGTTGAAACCGCTACTAACGAAGTAGATCGACAAATCACCCGTGCAGTTAGCTCTTCTACACTAGGTAAGGAGGGTCAAAAGCTCACCCAGCAAGAAGTGCAGCGCACTCAACAATCTATTGACCTGGTCCAGCAACAAGCAACGGCAGCTCAAGGCGAAGTTGCTACGCAGAACGTAATGAAGCAGATTGCTCAACAAAATGCACAACAAGCAGCAATCCTGGGGGCGATGCGGGCTGACGGACTCAAACACCAACAGTCGCAAGATTTGGCAAATGTCAATTTGACTAATATCTCTCGCTCTGTGGATGGCCAGAACCAAGCAAAACAACAGGAAACTGTCGGTCAAGGATTTCAAAATTACCGCACTGCTGCTAAAGCACGGTTATTCTAGGGGAGAAAAGGTACATCGTCTATGTTGTTATTCCAACTGTTTAGTTCTGGATTGATTATTGCTCAAACATCAAAAGTTGGCGAGGCAGCTTCTCGAATCACTGAAGATGGGGCTGCTGCCAGTGCCGCAATTGCTGAATCTATGAATGGACTTTGGGATGACGTACTAAGCGGTGGCTTGTATGCAGCGATCGCGCAACTGGGTATGTTCTTTGGGGTTGGCACGTTACTGTTATTCATTGTCCAATGGGCAAAAGACATGGTAGATGGTGATAACCCCAAAGCTTTCTCAGAACTAATCTGGCCCCTTGTGGTAGTCGTTCTCCTGAGCAATCAAGCTCAACCTTTAGCAGTAGCAACCAGGAGTCTGCGTGAAATTATCAATCAGACGAATCAAACGCTGTTAACTTCTACTTCAGCTTCAATTCAACTCCAAGATGCGTATCAGCGGGCAATGGCTGATATTGGTTCCCAAGATGCAGCGCGATCTCTTCTAACTCAGTGCGAATCAATTGCTGATCCCCAACAACGCCGCGAATGTATGGAGAATGCCATTGCTCAAGCAAAACAAATTGCTAATAGTTCTCCTAATGGTGGTAAGGGGTGGTTACCTGATTTTGGCTTGAGTGAATTTTTCAACACAAATGTATTTCAATTAGCAGTGAGAGGTTGGTTAATTGCTTTTTCAATTGCCTTTCAATGGATGATTGAAATCTCCATGCTACTTACTGCTTTGATGGGACCGTTAGCAGTAGGTGGCTCACTACTTCCTGTAGGTCAAAAAGCAATTTTTGCTTGGCTAACAGGCTTTTTTAGTGTCGGTATGGTAAAGCTTTCTTTCAATATTATCTCTGGACTTGTTGCCACCCTCGTTGTGAATGCCAAGGAGGATGATCCGATGATTTTTGCCTTTGCCACTGGACTGCTAGCCCCGATTTTAGCAATGGCGATCGCAGCAGGTGGGGGTATGGCAGTTTTTAACAGCTTATCTAGTATTGCTCGTTTTGGATTAAGCAGTGTTAAGTAAGCATGAAAAATTGTCGTTCAGGTAAAGCAGAGAGTAGAAGGAAAGAGCTTTTTAAGTACAACCAGGTTTCGTAATATACCTATAAATTTGGTTGCAGACTTATTTATCAACAGAATTTTACCCCAAATTAAATAACTAATATAAGCGATGATTTATGGCTGGAGCAAAAGATATTAGTAATGAATCAATTCATCAAAAGCGCCTCCGCTTTTTGAATCGTCAACAGACTAAATTCTCTACAGGAGATGCTTTAGCTTTATTTGCTGTGGGGACATTTGGATTACACATTCTGACTTTTTTTGTATTGCTAATGCTGTATGGTTCCTACTCCTCACTTAGTAAGAAAGCACCTCCTTCTCTTGTGCAGTTAGAAACAGGTAAGTCAATTACAGTAGCGCCTTTGGGCAGTCTCGAACGTACACCCCAAGTAGTAACCCGGTTTGTGACGGACACAATGACTTTGATGATGAATTGGTCAGGAACTCTCACTCCCACCACGGTTGAAGAAGCAAATAACCCGAAATTAGATCCTGGAGTAGACATTCATTCACTGGGTAATGGACGCGGCAAAGTAACAACTGGTGCGTGGCAGGCATCCAATGCTTTAAGTGAAGATTTTCGCCAAGATTTCTTAAAATTGTTAGCTGATTTAACTCCTCAAACTGTGTTTAAAGGAACAACGCAAGTCGTGTTAGTTCCTTTATCAATCCAACCACCTATAAAAATCGCCGAAGGTAAATGGAAGGTCAAAATGGTTGCTAATTTAACTGTGTTTAATCAGGGTAATAATTTAGGTGAAGTTATTGCCTTTAATAAAGAGATATTTGTCCGGGCAGTGTCAGCACCATCTCCCCCTACCACAATGACTGGACTAGCGGCTGTGATTTATCAAGTCCGAGCGAGTGGGTTAGAAATCTATGCCATTCGGGATTTACCACAGGAGAATTTGTAATGGATAAAGAGCTAAATGGAAAGGCTAGCTTACTACCGCCCTCAGACCAGTTAGACTTAGATTGGGATGAAGTGAAATTGGCTCAATTGCTTGGCTTTGATGATGATTTGAATGGCGAGGAAGTAACAGGTAAGTTTATTTCAGAGGGGATTGAGGGCAATCTTAATGAAGGTGAAAGTAGTGGTTTATCTCACGATTCAAGTCAGAATGTTATTACTCAATCTGAGCTATTTGATGATCCGCAAACTGGTAAAACCCGGCTAACTTTATCAGGGAATCCGTTGGCGAAATTTGGCGTAGTGGGGTTGGGATTGCTAGTAGTGTTTGGTTGCAGTGCCACGTTTTTGAACACCATTATGAACTCAAAACTTAAATCTGCTCCAAGTATGGTTGCTGTATCCGAACCCGAAACAAAAGAGACAAAAGTTGAAAGTCAGGAAGCTCTTACAGGTAAGTTCAAGGCGCAATTAGCACTAGGGAGCCAAGCTGAAAAAATTAAGTCAGTCGAGCAGTCGAAGAGTCCTAAAACTACAGTTGTTGAGAAACCAACGAATAAACTATCTGACTCCACTGCACCTGTAACCCGTCCGGTAGTTAACCAAAATCAAACCGTCCCACCTGTCCGTTACGTTTCAATACCGTCTTTGCCAGTTCGACAACCACTACGCCTGCCAATTCAGCAATTATTTCAACAGCCAATTCGACAGCCTGTAAGACAACCGATTCAACAACCTGTAAGACAAAAGCTAATTAGTACCCCAATAGTGCGAGAAACACCGAAGTCTAACGCATCTGCGCCCGCTTCAAAACCAGTTGATCCAATGGAGCAATGGATGGCGATGAATCGTGTGGGGAGTTACGGCGGTACCCAAACGAGTGAAGTTACTGCTGACTCAAAAGAAACTTTGCGGCAACATGAGGTAAGTGCGATCGCTCAGGTAAAAAGTAGTCAAACTTCAGATGAAGTAACAATCCCCCGTGCCACTCCAGTCCGAGCTACGAGCGATAGATTGGCTGCAACTCAAGTTAATCCGGCTGAAGAAGCTGCTCTGCTCACGGGTGTACCTGTGCGACGGCTAACAGTGGGCAGTCAAGCTCAAGGGCAGTTACTGACTCCGGTGATTTGGGCTGATTCTAAAAGCAGGACTGTTGCTACCAAATCTGACCAACCTACAGAGAAGTTTATTGTCCGACTGGCTGAACCGTTAACCGATGAAGAGGGTTTTATGATGTTACCTACAGGTACTGCTATTGTAGCTCAGGTAGTTGGTATTCCTGATTCAGGACTTACCCAACTGGAGGCAACACAAGTTGTAATTGATGGTCAGGAGTATGTCCTCCCAGTTGGAGCAATTAGTATTCGTGGTACTAAGGGGCAGCCTTTAATTGCTAATAAGTGGGGTAAGAAAGGCAGTGCGATTGCTTCTCACGATGCCACAACGTTTTTATTTGGCTCTCTTGCCAAGGTGGGCGAAGTGATGAATCAACCCAATGTTGAATCATTAACGAATACAAGTGGCTACAGTTTTAGCACTTCCACCACGACTCGCAGCTCCTCTCCCAATTTATTAGGCGCGGTATTAGAAGGGGGTTTTTCACCTCTCACTAAGCAAATCTTACAGCGTAACGATCGCGACATAGAGAAAATGCTACAGCGCCAGGACGTTTGGTATGTCCGTGCGGGGACAAATGTCCAAGTGTTTGTTAATCAATCGTTTGAAATTTAGGGCAGTGCGAGGAAGAAACCTCTGTTGTAACATATGCCGTGCGGAGAACGCAGATAAAGAAATTTTACGACTGATTTAGGATTACTATATGAAAACCTCATTATGGCGACGCATCACCTTAATTGCTTTGATAGCGACTGGATTTGGTTTGACCAGTATCTTATCTAGTCGCAGCGTACTTGCCCAACAAACCTCTAGTTTGGTGCGACGTGTTTCTGTTTCCGTAGCAACAGGGCAAAGTGGAACCTCACCAATATTGATTGAATTGTCTTCTGGGTACGGAGTCAACATCAGTTTCATTCCCACGGGTGAAAAAGTTGAAAAAGTGTGGTTTGACGATCCTTCCTTCGCCTCCCTGGATGTGGATGGTTGTTTATCAGGTTTAGGGCGAGAGTGCCAACAAAATGGGGCAACTGTTTTACATCTGCGGCGGATTAATACAGTAAATATACCAGGAATTCCGAAGACAAATAGTACATTTTTAAGTGTCGTAACTGCGGGTACAGCTGGACGACAGGTGTATGTGTTCCGGGTGGCGATGGGGGATAAACATCCCCAATACCATACTGTTGAGGTGACACCTAAGGAAGCAACCTACACTGTAGCAAGTAATCCTCCACATTTGACATCGGTTCTCACACAATATCAGGATTGGCAGATGATGAGTCGTGGCTTAATTGTTGCTCAACAACAGCGCCTTATTCGACGTGACTCCCCATTGTGGAAGCGAATTGAAAACTTTTTAGGAAGCGTTAAGACGGGTGAACCAATTGAAGTCGCTGCAGCGAAGGGAGGAATTTCTTTACAGCTAGTCAAACGGTTACAAGAACTAGGAAAAACGTTACCTGTTTAAGCGAATGTGCAAGCAACTTAAATCATTCAAATCAATTAAATAATTGTCATCAGAAAAGCAATGAAATTGCTGAGAAATTTATGCGGATTTGGTACGGGATTATGTTTATCGTTGGTGATTTCTGGCATTCTTATGAGTGATTACAGTGAGCGCTCGCTGGCTGTAACTGAACCTAGTAATCCAGTGACTACAATCACTTGGCAAAATACCCAGCTACCAGATTGGAATCAAATTACTTTTTCATCTCTACCTGGAATCACTGAATCTGGTTCTTTCTCTGTACCCCAAGGTGTCTCTGAGCAACTAGGATATGATTCATCTCGCACTTGGATTACCGGACAAAAGCCTGCTCAGTACATGAAAATAGGTGATTTTCAGGATAGTTTTCAACTCCAACAATTCAATCTTCAGTCTATTAGTAAAATTGTGGGTTCGGATTTAAGTAAAATTAAACTTTCCGAGTTTGGAGTGATACAGTTCCAAACTTTAGAAAGTTTAGTACAGGCGATTCCGGCTTTAAAAAATCTACCCATCACGGAAGTCAAACCAATTTTTGATTTACTGTCTCAAGAACTGACGACACAATTTGATGGTACGCAGACAATCGGACAATTATTGCAGCAGTCTCCCCATTTAGGTCAGTTAGAGTTTGCTAATCTGCCAATGGACTCCTATAGTTTAGATGCGATTCCAGGGTTAGATAGTACGCAAATTGGGACCTTTAAAGATTGGCAAGGTTTAACTATTGACAAAATTCCCGGTTTAGGTAATTTGCCTTTTTCAGAATTTCCTAATCCTGCTAACCCCATAGGTGCAGATGTGGGCATTGTTGATATTGCTTTTGGCACCAATGAACAGCAGCGCGAGCGCACAATTTCTGGCAGCAACAAACAAGGATTTAATGTACCTTGCGAGAAAGATTGCGCCCACATAGAATTATCTGGCTCACCCTTAGTTTTAGGCAAACAGTGGATTAGTGGAAAGTACCAATTAGTGCGCGGTGGTCAAGGGGTTTTAGGAAGCGTCAATGGCGGCAAAGAACCAACCGGACGCCACCCCTTTGGTGACGCTTTTAAGGTCGTTGTCTGGGACACTTCAGAAGTCGATGGTACAATGTCTCAAGCTTTATTCTTCCGTGCTTGTATGCGGAAAGGATTCGTAGATTTGGGGTGTACACCTTACTTTATTGGTCCAATTCCCTGGCTGACTTATAAAGAAAAGGAACAAATTTTTTTAGGGGTAGTGACAGGTGATGTAACGAACGATTCAGTTTCTATCCCAATGGGTAAAAAGAGTAGTGGATTTAGTTTGAAAAATCCGGTAAACACAAGTGATAATTCTCTTACTTTTACAAGTTCAGGTAATTGCTCCAAACAACATCAAGGAGTAACAATAGATGCTCTATCAAATGCACTTTCAGACATAGAAGGCAATTACGATTCTGTGGGTGCGTATGTATGTGATGGCGCGGGTAATTGTGGTCGTGGGCTTGGTGCGAAGGAATTTATGTCGTATCAAAAGGAGGTGCGATCGCTTGTATCAAGTAAGTCTGGTGGTCAAGAATTTCTTACCAAGGTGGATCAAGGTGCGGCGGTAAGTGGTGAGGAAATGATGATGTATTTTCCTCCCGCAGATCAACAGGCTTTATTTGAATCTAAGATAACGAACTTATTGGAAAAAGCCTCTCAACAGATTGACCCCACGACGGGACAACCTTTTACTGGAAAGCGATTAATTGAACGAGTGGCACAAATGCACTATGTCGCAATACGGTTCAGTTAAGGCTCAAATAGTTGTAAATTAGGTATTGTTTCCAAAAA
>JAQYWO010000534.1 GCA_029379215.1 Rhizonema sp. PD37 | reverse complement strand
ATGTAAGTATTGAATTTTTAGCACGGATCTGCTAAAAAGAGTGTTAAAACCATCTCAATCCCTATGACAAATGCTTGAATATAGTAGCAAAACACTTAATCAGCTACAATAATATAGAGGGGATCAACGAATGTAGCTGGGCTTACTACTTTAGTATTTTTCACCGAAAACAGGCAATTATAAGTAAATAATAGAGTTGGCAACTCTTACTTGCCAACTCAAAGTTGAAGTATGAGTGTACTGGCATTACCTGCGCTTAGTAGTGAAAATAGTAGTGAACATCATGAGGAAGCCACCGATAAGAACTATGACCGCTATTCCTACTGTCAATAGGTCTAATACATTATTGTTATCCATAGTTTTTTATCCTTTGTCGTTAGTCATTAGAAATCTAACCTTTGTTTAATATTAATGATTAATGACCAATGACTCATAAATAAATTTAAAAATCTACCCCTTGCTTGAGTTCTACACCGTGATTGGCATAGTGCTTGTGGCAGTAGACTTCGGAGTGAATGCTAGCCAAGTTAAAGTACGTCGGCTGATTCTGACAGCGACCAGTGATAATAATTTCAGTATCGTAGGGTTTGCGAAGTAAAGCTTGGACAATTGGTTCAACAGGAAGTAGTTCCAAATCAACTGTGGGATTAAGCTCATCAAGGATAATCGTTTTATACAGTCCAGAGGCGATCGCAGTCTTAGCTATTTCCCAACCACGTTCAGCTTCCATGTAGTCTAGTTCTTGCCGGGAGTTGCGCCAAACGATCGCATCTCGTCCACAGCGTTGATGATCTACCACCTCTGGATAGGATTGCTGCAAAGCCGCGATCGCTGCATCTTCTGTATACCCTGTACCACCTTTGAGCCACTGCATAATTAACACACGAGTAGATCCAGGATGATTGATTCCCCTACCGATAGCTTGCAATGCTTTGCCCAAAGCACTGGTAGATTTGCCTTTACCAGCACCAGTATAAATTTCAATACCTTTAATTAACAAAGCTGAGGCTGTTGGGTTATGATGTGGTTTCATTTCTGAGTGCAGATCCGCGATATCTAGCAACTCGGGAGGCGTAGCGCGTCCGGTAGCAATGATTTCCAATTCCTGAGGCTTAGATTTGAGTGTTCGCACAACTTCATCTACTGGAAGCAAACCTAAATCTAAGACAGGGTTAATTTCATCTAAGACGACAACAGAATATAAACCTGAGGCAATTGCACCTTTAGCGACATCCCACCCTCGAGCCGCCTCAGTTCTGTCATAGGGCGTAATTTCTTCACTTCCAAAAAATTCTGCACGTCCTGTGCGAACTTGGTCAATTAGATGAGGAAATCCGCGCTGCAAAGCGGCGATCGCTCCATCTTCATCATAATCTCGTTCTGGTCCTTTTAAAAACCGTAGTAGCAAGACGCGATTAGAATGACTGGGTGTATTTATCCCCAAGCCAATTGATCGCAAAACTACCCCCAAAGCCGCTTGAGACTTTCCTTTGCCTGTACCATCATAGATGTGAATTTGACCCGTAAGCCTTGAGGGGCGTACTTGCGCCGTGCGAATACCGATGCCGTTTCTCATCATCTCTCAAAAAGCTGTAACGTGGCAGTACTTCATCATACATAAGGTTTTGTATCATCAGGTAGGGTGTCTAACCTACTAGTACAATACGGCTTTTGAACACGCAATTCCCTTGACAAAGCCGCAGCTTCCCTCCGGGTATGGTAGGCTTATTTCCGCGCCCTATGTACTCCATTGTCAGCCTAACGATTGCTTTCTTTGCAGAGGATGCCGGAGAATCGGTAATTTGACAGCCGTGTTGGCAGTAAGAATATGTGAAGAAAAGAAACGGGGAGTAGGGAAATAAAAAAATAGATGCTAGAAGAATAAAACGATATCCTTTAACAAGACAGAATATTGCAGTTATACTCTTTTAAGTCACACCTTACTGAATATGCAATTATGCCTGAATTCCATTTTCTTCCCAGAATTTTTCCTCTAGGTGCAATTTTATTCAATTTTTTATTTCTATTGGTAGCAACTCCTTTAGAAGCTTACGTATTGAATGCACGCCTAAAATTTGATAAAAAGACCAGTGCTTTTTATTCAATTTGTATCAATCTTTTTTCTAACGTTATTGGTTGGATTATATTTTTCTCTGTCGAGTCAGTTTTACCAGTTGTCCCATTTAAATCAGAATTAATTAATTATTTTTTCTATAATCGATTACAATCAAACAAAACTCAAAGTGTTATTATACTAACAGCTTTTGTCATTTTCTTTACCACTTTTTTAGTAAAATATATTTGTTTGAAAGGATTATTCATCTCTCTTAGTGAACCTGGAAAAAATGATGAATCTAAACCGATTATAAGACGAAACTCTCGACGTGCTTACAAAAATAGATGGCAAAATACGAATCTAGTTACGACAGTATTAATAGGGAATGCACTAAGTTATAGCGTGATTGCAGTTATTTTATTTGTTCGGGCAGCATATCCATAAGCAAAGAAATTATATGACAGAGGTAATTTTTAAGCAATAAAAAAATAGGAATAGATTGCAGAAAGAAAAAGTATAAAGCTTTTTCTGATTAAAATTGACTCAATCATGATTCCTCCAAAATTTTCATTGTACAATCTCGTAGCTTATGCAATTAAATCAAAATACTTTTCTAAAGTG
>JAQYWO010000533.1 GCA_029379215.1 Rhizonema sp. PD37 | reverse complement strand
GACAATTGATGAGCGTATTTTTGGAAGCGAATGATTAGTCCTCATTGCAGTCCTCGCTTTACCTCTCCTCCTTAGTAAAGCTATCCACTACCCAAATCTTTCTTAACATTCGCTTTTGGCGATCGCTCCTCACGCAGAATAGATGCTCTTAACAGCCTTATACTCTCCAAATCCCCCGTATCCCTTTGAAGGTATTGCGTGCCTTGAACAGCTTGTAGTAAAGCAAAGTAGGTAAAGTGGCAAGCGATACGACGAAGTGGTTGCCTAGGGCATGGCATCTGCGATCGCTAGTACAGGAGTACGATTCCGCAATTTATTCAGTCTGAAGATGCACGTTTGCCATTTATGCAAAAATAGGCTGTAAATTTAAAATAAAGCCAGGGAGAACATCTTCACCAGATAAACTTGTGGGAGATTGTAAAACTTCAGGTACTTGATTGGGACGATAAATTTCTACTTGTTGGTCTTGAGGATTAATTAACCAGCCAAGTTGTAAGCCAATGGCTAAATATTCCTGCATCTTGGATTGAGTATCTTCCACATCATCAGTTTCCGAAACTAATTCCACGACAAAATCAGGACACAAGGGGAGAAATTTCTTTTTTTGTTGAGCCGTGAGAGCATCCCATCTTTCCATCTTTATCCAAGAAGCGTCTGGAGAACGAGTTGCGCCATTAGGAAGTTTAAATCCAGTAGAAGAATCAAAAGCTTTTCCCAAATTATTTTGACTGTTCCAAAACCATAGTTGACCTAGTAAATCAAAATTCCGGGTACCCGTTTCTCCGCCCGTGGGTGACATAATTACTAATTCCCTGTTTCTTGTTAATTCCAAACGTAAATCTTTATTAATAGCAATAATCTGTTCAAATTCCTCATCTGTAAATTGGAGACTAGGAGGTAACTGTAAAGTTAAAGCAGTCATCATTAATTCCTCTCGAATAAAATCTTAATTGAGTCAGACGCATGTACTGCTCACAGAGGTATACCGACATTGGAGGGGCATAGCTCTACAGAAGCGAGTATGCATAAAGTCGGCAAGCTCTGCACGTCGCTTTTCGTC
Organism: Rhizonema sp. PD37; assembly: GCA_029379215.1. Lineage (GTDB taxonomy): Bacteria > Cyanobacteriota > Cyanobacteriia > Cyanobacteriales > Nostocaceae > Rhizonema. The sequence continues at coordinate 1,617 of JAQYWO010000533.1, read as the reverse complement.
TTTTTTGAGTGGCGAATGACTGTTCATAAGTCGAGAGTAACGCAGATGATACCTGTTTTCAACATGTGGCACTGTTAAAACTGATAGTTAATTACAGTAGAAAGGAAGATCTTGATGAGTACCAGACAGATTGCGCTTGTCGCAGGTTCGACAGGCATTGTGGGCAAAAACCTTTGCGACCACCTTGCCAGGACGAGCGCTTGGACGGTGTACGGACTCGCCCGTAACCCATTGACAGAGCAAGGAATCCTTCCCGTTTCGGCAAATCTGCTCAACCGTGACGAACTTAAGTCGGCACTGGCTCGAATCGATGTAACGCACGTTTTTTTCTGTACCTGGTCCCGTCAGGCTACCGAGCAAGAGAACTGCGATGTCAATGGTGCGATGCTTCGCAACCTGCTTGAGGCACTAGATGAGGCACCCAGGCTTACTCACGTTTCGCTTGTAACCGGCACAAAGAATTATCTAGGCTCGTTCGAGACCTATGGACAAAGCACCTTGGACACGCCGTTTCGGGAGGAGCAGCCTCGTGTCCCTGGTCTGAACTTCTACTACGTGCTGGAAGACATTCTGTTTGAAAAGGCAGCACAGCGAGGCTTTAAGTGGAGTGTTCACAGGCCATCAACGATTATTGGCTACGCACTCGGCAACGCGATGAACATGGGCGTCACACTCTCAGTGTACGCAACTATCTGCCGCGAAACCGGACGCCCCTTTGTCTTCCCCGGCTCGCCTCAGCAGTACAACAGCTTAGTCGATGTTACCGACGCACGTTTGCTCGCACGGCATCTCGAGTGGGCTTCGATTACGCCTGAAACTGTCAACCAGGCTTTCAACATCGTCAATGGTGATATCTTCCGATGGCGCTGGATGTGGCCACAGCTCGCGGCATTCTTTGGCATCGAGGCCGCACCTTACCCTGGGTATGCGACTCCTTTAGCTGAGCAGATGAGAGAGGCGGAATCAGTGTGGGATGGTATTGTTGCTCAACATAATCTCAAGCCGCATTTGTTGACCCAACTTGCCTCTTGGTGGCATACTGATGCAGATTTGGGTCGGGAAATCGAATGCCTCAACGATATGTCAAAGAGCAGGGGCTTTGGATTTCTCGATTATCAAAAAACGCTGCTGTCCTTTTTTGATCTTTTCGAGAGATTACGCCACGAGAATATCATTCCTTGAAAGCAGTAATTTATCACAGAACTTGGCAAAAGTAAAAAGTGAGCCAGCTCGCTCATGGGGGAAACCTCTATGAGCAACTGGCGATCATAGATCTAGTCATTGGATTGGTTGAGGCGCTGCGTCAAATTGCCCAAAAACAGAGTGCAACCAACGGTTGCCCAAGTAGCGATCGCCTGGGTGCCATTGCAGGGCAACGACTTGGAATTTGATGAGAACAATTCTCACTTCTTGAAAAAATTTCGGAATCTTATAAGCTAGAGCTTTCAAAGTCTGTGTTTTCCCTGAACCTAATGCACCAATTAAAACAACATGTCCATTAGGGAGATTAGCCGGATTCCAAATCACATTGTCTCCCAAAACTATACTAGTCTTTTGAGTAGAGACTGGATTTTTGAATTGATTCGGTTTATGTATTGCCTGTGGTAGTGGCTTCAT
>JAQYWO010000128.1 GCA_029379215.1 Rhizonema sp. PD37 | reverse complement strand
ATTAGAGAGAGATTATTCTATATTGATACAAAAATTTTGTTATTAAAATAACCTGAAAACAATTGAATATATGTCAGTATTTTCCACCTTGTATCGGCGTCGTACCCCTATTTTAATATTGATTATTTGGCTGATTACGGTATATTCCTTTGGTAATAAATCGGCTTACAGTCAGCTTTCTGCTCTATCTGATTGGGCAAGTATTCATAAAATAGAGGTAATAAAAAAAACTTCACATTCAGTTACAGACAATGTCCGAAAGATAGTATTAGAAAATGGTCTTACCGTCTTGACAAAGGAAGTCCATACTGCCCCAGTCGTGACTGTCCAGGCGTGGTATAAGGTTGGATCGCGCAACGAAGAACCTGGAGTCAATGGTATTGCCCACCAGTTGGAACACATGATGTTTAGAGGTACTAAAGATCGACCAATTCAATTTGGAAGATTGTTGAGTGCTTTAGGCAGTGACTCAAACGCTTTCACTAATTATGACCAAACGGCATACTACAATACTGTGGAGCGTGACAAGCTGAAAGCACTTTTGGTGTTGGAAGCAGACAGAATGCAAAATGCTTTGATTGATGCTAAGAAACTATCACAAGAGAAGCGTATAGTCATTTCTGAGTTACAAGGTTACGAAAATAGCCCTGATTACCGCCTCAACCGCGCTGTGATGCGAGCAGCATTTCCCAACCATCCTTACGGCTTGCCGATTGGAGGCACGAAAGCCGATGTAGAGAAGTTTCAAGTCGAGGAGGTACAGAAGTACTATCACAACTTTTACAATCCCAATAATGCTGTTGTGGTAATTGTCGGAGATTTCTCAACCGAACCAACACTACAAATAGTTAAGGAAATATTTGAGAAAATACCGAAGGGAGTCAGTAGGGGCGGGTTTAATACAGATAACATCGCGACTCCTCCTAAGATCTTGACAAACCCGCCCTTACAAAAGTCAGAAGTAAACAATAGAAAGACTTTCTCTCCCTCTCCTACTCTCCCCCTCTCCCACTCCCCGATTGTGTTACGAGAACCTGGAGCAGGAGCGTTATTGCAAGCGGTGTATCCGTTACCGGATGTTAATAACCCGGATGTGCCAGCTTTGGACGTTATGGATAGCATCTTGACAGAAGGACGAAACTCTCGCCTCAAGCGGGTATTGGTAGAATCAGGTTTAGCTAGTGATGTGACGGGTTATGTTGTTAACCTACTAGAGTTAGGTTGGTATCAACTGTCAGTAGTTGCATTTAAAACTCAAGATTTGAGAAAAATTGACTCGGCTCTTAGTCACGCTCTGGCTGAGTTTAGCCAAAAAGAAGTCACACAACAAGAAGTGAGCCGAGCTAAGAGGCAGCTAGAAGCTACAGTCACTTTGGGTAACCGTGATATCAACAATCTAGCAATGCAACTGGGCAACGATGAAACAACTGCTGGTGATTATCGCTATACCACAAACTATCTAGCAGCCCTTCGTCAAGTAACTACAGCTGATGTGCAACGTGTGGCAAACAAATATCTTAAACAAGAGGCACGAACAGTTGGTTTTTTTGAACCAACTGAGATCCAAAAGAATGGGGGTAGTAAGGCAAATTCTACACGCATTACAGAAAACTTCTCGAACGGCGCACCTGTGTCTTCCTCAGATGTAGCAAAGTACTTACCACCAGTGAATTTAGCCGATAGCACGCCAACGACGCACGTCTCACCACAGCACTTTAGATTACGCAATGGTTTACAGGTGCTACTATTACCCAGCAAAAATACTCCTACAGTCACGTTGAGTGGCTATATCAAAGCTGGTACAGAATTTGATCCTGAGGGTAAAGCAGGATTAGCAGCACTTGTTTCACAAAACTTGGTGAATGGAACGAAAACTAAAGATGTCTTTACTATTGCCAAAGCTTTGGAAGAGAGGGGGGCAAGTCTAAACTTTGAACCTTACCGCGAAGGTGTACAGATCCAAGGGAGTGGTTTAGCAGTAGACTTGCCTGTTTTAGTTCAGACTTTGGCAGACGTTGTTAAAAATTCGACATTTCCTGAAAAAGAGTTAGAACTAAGTCGTGAAAAAGCTTTAACTGCTCTCGCGCAAGATTTGGACGATCCTTCAGAGGTAGCTAAAAGAACATTTATCCAATCAGTTTATCCAAAACAGCATCCCTTACATCAGTTTGCGACAAAGAAAAGTTTGCAGTTTCTGAGCCGTCAAGATGTCATAGCTTTCAAAGCAAAACATTATCGTCCAGATACTACGGTGTTAGCCTTAGTAGGAGATTTTGTCCCTGCTGAAGTCCGATTGCTGATTAAAGCTAAGTTTGGTGATTGGAAAGCGAGTGGTTCACCTCCAACCTTGAAATATCCAAGAGTATTGATGCCAAATGGAGTTGTGCGTGTCAACCCAATCCTTCCAGGTAAAGCCGAAGCCATTACTTATATGGGGAACATTGGTATTAACCGCAAAGACTCCCGGTTTTACGCAGCTATGGTGTTGAATCAGATTTTGGGTGGTGATACCTTGTCAAGTAGATTGGGTGCGGAAGTGCGCGATCGCCAAGGTTTAACCTACGGAATCTATAGCGATTTCAACGCAGGTAGAAATTTTGGGACATTTTCGATTGAGATCCAAACTAGTCCAGAGGATACCACACAGGCCATCACCAGTACTCAACATCTGCTTCAGCAAATCCATCAAAATGGCGTGACTCCACTGGAAGTGAAAACAGCCATACATAACATTCTCAGTAATTATACGGTTTCATTGGCTAATGTAGAAGAATTAGCACGTAGAGTTCTGATGAATGAAGTGTATGGGCTGGATCAAGAAGAACTACGTTTATTTACTGAAAAAATCCAAGCAATTACCGTTGCTCAAGTTAATCAAGCAGCTCGTGAGTTACTCCATCCAGATAAGATTGTTGTAGTGACTGCCGGACCATCCATGTTGGCAAATCAAGACGTGAAAATGATGAGATCTGTGAATTAATGAATGGATAGTGGTTAGGGCTGGTAGTTAATAGTTAATGGATAGAGTAGAGAGTAGTTTGTTGCAACCAATAACTAACAACCCACAACCAGCCATTCCATGTTAATCTCTCCTTCTCGAAATGTTACTTACAGCCCTGCGTACACAATAGTTCCAACTCACGAGTGCTTTAATCGGTGTACCTACTGTAACTTTCGTGCAGATCCGGGGAAAAGTCCTTGGATAAGCATTGTAGAAGCTGAACACCTTTTCAAACAACTACAAACCCAAAACATTTGTGAAATTTTAATACTTAGCGGCGAAGTGCATCCTCGTTCGTCACAGCGTCAGGCATGGTTTCAGCGAATTTATGACTTGTGTGATCTAGCATTTTCGATGGGTTTTCTGCCACATACAAATGCAGGACCACTAAGTTTTGAGGAGATGCAACGGCTAAGGAATGTTAATGTTTCGATGGGACTGATGTTGGAGGAGTTAACTCCAGCACTTTTAGAAACAGTACATCGACACGCACCAAGTAAATTACCATTCGTGCGGTTGCAACAACTACAATGGGCTGGAGAATTAAAGATACCGTTTACTACAGGTTTATTATTAGGGATTGGGGAAACAGAAGATGATTGGTGGGAAACTTTAGAAGCTATAGCCCACATGCATCAACGGTATCATCACATTCAAGAAGTCATCCTACAACCCCACAGTCCTGGCAGTCAACAAACCTTTGACGCACCGCCTTTTGATCCCCTACAATTGCCATTCGTAATTTTCAAAGCACGCCAAATTTTACCCCCAGACATCACTATCCAAATTCCGCCAAATTTAGTTAAAGATGAGCGATGGTTACTCGCTTGTTTGGAAGCAGGTGCCAGGGACTTGGGCGGAATTGGACCAAAAGATGAAGTGAATCCCGATTATCCGCATCTTCGTGAAGAAGAATTGAGAGAAATATTACACCCTGCTGGGTGGGAACTCGTGCCACGCTTACCCGTTTATCCGCACTTTGATGATTACTTGTCAATGGAATTACAAGTAGCCGTGCAGCGGTGGCGAGTATAGCAATCCTATTTGAGATCTAAATACAAGCAATTTGGAAAGCTTGTACTCTAGATTCAGCAAGCTTATCCTTTAAATTTCGGCGATCTTTTCGGTTCTTGGCAGCTTTTGGTGATCTTGGTTGGGGCAAGGCAGAACAGAGGCCAGAGTTTTTAAAAGTATAAAAAAATATATTTTACCTTCTGCCCTCTGCCTTTTTCTTTGCAAGGGAGGGCTGGTCAATTTATCTTAGCCAATATAATACACACACTTCTCATCATTTCATTTTGGGAAACATCAGAGAGCGTGATAAGTATTACTATTATATTGAGTAGCGCGTAAAACCTTAAATATACGTAATTAATTATTGCTCATCGCCCTTCGGGAAAAACTTTGTGGTTTACTGACATTCGATTTGACAGGATTCGAGTCAATACTGCTCGGTTAAGCCTTTTCTGGTCATCATACACAACAATATTTCAAAGGTTTCAGCCTATCTTATTTCCTTAACCGAGCAGTATTGGGATTCGAGTACCTTGTACCCCTGTGAACGTTTACGATGGAAGAGCATTATGACCGTGCAAAGTACAGTTGACATTAACCTGTTTTGAAAGCTTCCTGTATACCGAGTTAGAGACGATTAATTATGAGTTATCCAAACCTGAAGCTATGGGCGTATTGCACAGCTAGAAGCGATTTCCTGATTCTAGGTAAATATCAGCTAATTAAACCTATGCGTGAAGGGAGTCAAAACCATCCTTATGAAGTTTATGAGGTAAACGAGAACGGGATGCCCAAAGTCTTAAAAGTTTTGACTAAAGAAGACGAACTCTATTTGAAGTTGTTCAATCGAGAAGCTGAATTCTTGAGACGATTGAACCATCCAGTGGTTCCGAAACTTGAGGATAACTTTAACTTTCCTTTAGAACCCTTATTTAACGAAGGTATAAGGCGAGTACACTGCATAGTAATGGAAAAAATTGAGGGGTTAAACTTACAGCAGTGGTTATACGAAAATAGTAAATTACCTGAACGGTTGGCTTTGGACTGGCTACAACAGCTTTTAGAAATATTGGCTCTACTACATAAAAATAATCTTTTCCATCGCGATATTAAGCCCTCAAATATTATGCTCAGACCTAATGGGCAACTTGTGCTAATTGATTTTGGTACAGTTAGGGAAATGACAAACACTTTCTTTGAGAAACTCCCACAACAACAAGTCACCTGGGTTTTCTCGCGAGATTACACTTCCCCAGAACAAGATAGGGGTCAAGCAGTTCCACAATCTGATTTTTTTGCATTAGGACGTACATTTATCTATTTACTCACGGGTAAGGATCCTAATTACGAAAACCACAAAACTGGTAAATTGAATTGGCGACCTTATGCTCCAGAAGTTTCTGAGGGTTTTGCTAACTTGCTTGATGACTTAATAGCATATGACTATACCAAGCGTCCTCAAAGTACACAAAAAATTGTTGAACGATTACAGGAGATTTGGGTTGAAACTAATGATGCTCTGAAAGCAATAGAGTCAGCGGTTCGTTTAAATTTTGCAGATTTGCCTAAACCACTAAGATTTTTAGCTGAGGAATTTCTCAAACATCATCTCAAACAGTTGACAAAACAAAAAAATAGGGTTCCTAAAATCGCTTTATTTGGTAGACAGGGCGTTGGTAAATCATCTCTAATTAATGCGATTCTGGGAAAAGACGCTGCTGTAGTAGGAGTTGGAGATCGATCAAGAACGTTACAGTCCGATACTTACCGACAAGTTGAATCCGGATTAGAAGTTGTAGCATCGTCGGAGCTATACCATGAAATATATCAACGGGCTGGATGGAAATTAGAAATTATAGATTCCCAGGGTATAGGAGACTTGCAAAATGATGCAGCATCCCAAGAAGCAATTAATTATATTGTTAAGAATAAAGTAGACATTGTGTTATTTGTCATTCCAGCAACTAATGCTTATGCTCCTCGCGATATTAGTTTTCTTAAAGAGCTAAAAGACAGACATTTTAAAGCGCATAAAGTAGAATTACAAAGCATTTTAGTCATTAATAGAATTGATGAAATTACTCCTATAGGATGGGATCCACCATATTATCTTAATTTGGTGCCTGCTTCTAACCAAAAAAGAACTGCAAAAAAAGCAAAGGAAGCTAATATTCGTGCATGTATCGCAGCAAGAGTTAATGACTATAACACACTAATTTCCTCTTATGTTCCTGTTTGTGCATATCAAGATGATTATGGCGAAAACAGACTATATCAAATAGATATACTGACTCAAGAAATATATAAATATATCCCTGACGAAGCAGCAAAACAAGTTTTTGCAGGAGCAGCTGACGTTAGACTTCTTAAAAAAGCTGTAGCTGAAAGATTTGCACTAGCAGCTGTGTGGATTGCTTTCTTTGCTCGTCTTATTCCTATTTCTACTCTTGCTACAAGAATAGTCTTTACCACACAGTTACGTTTAGTGAGTATGATTGCTCAAATTGCTGATAAAAATGAAGATAAAAGCAGTATAGCCGAAGATTTCTTAAATCAGTTGCGTACAAAACCAACCAATAGTAGTACATTTTTAGCAAAAACACTTGCTATTAAGAAAGCAGCTATTTCTTACTTTATTGAGGGTAAATCTATAGCTGAGGCATATCAAGCTTTTACCCAGGAACAAGAGCGTCGTGAACCGGAATTTCGAGAGGCTGAAAAGAAAGGTTCAGAAACTGTAGTGGATATTATTAAAGTATTAGAGCATGAACTGAATCAAATGTTAGGTATTAATCACATGAAAAATGAAGATGATGATGATGATGATGATGATTTTATCGGTTTACTGCCTATGCTCTAATTTTGACTTCGGTGTAATTAAAAACTAAAAATATTGAATATTTGCATCATTACATATAAACTGCTATTAGGCTTTTAACAACCACTCAGGTAGATGTATAAGAAAAAACGTAAAAAACTAAAGGAGCAAAAAAACTGGCTGTCAATAAATTGGAAAGTCTGTTTACCTCTAGCTGCCATAATGCTACTTATATCGGTTGGAGTTGCGATTGCTACAGATTCTCAATCTGAAATAGAAACAAAATTAACAAAGGCCACACAAGCAATAGACACTATATGGGTACTTCTCACCGCGTGTCTAGTGTTTTTTATGAATGCTGGGTTTGCGATGGTGGAAACAGGATTTTGCCGTCGTAAAAATGCAGTCAGTGTTTTAATCCAGACATTCATTGTATTCGCACTTGCAACAGTTGCGTTTTGGGTAACTGGTTTTGGCTTAATGTTTTTTGGAAGAGGGGATAATGTTGATCAGATTATTGGTTTGTTTGGGTTTTTCTTAGAGGGAAATCAGAAGGAGTTTCATTCCCCTAGTCTTAATGTTCCTTGGGAAGCAATATTTTTCTTTGAGTTAGTTTTTGCGGATACTGCTACAACTATTTTCACAGGAGTCGTTGCTGAGCGTATTAAGTTTTGGGCATTTTTTTGGTTTAGCCTGTTCTTTGTAGGGTTTATCTACCCAGTCCCAGGTCATTGGATTTGGGGTCAAGGTTGGCTATATAAACTGAATTTTTGGGATTTTGCAGGATCAACAGTAGTTCACTCGGTTGGGGGTTGGGCTGGTTTAGTCGGTGCTTGGTTGCTAGGACCTCGTATAGCTCGTTATAAGTTACAAATCACGGATCTTCCAACTGATTCATCTGGAAAATTTGCTCAAAATAACTTGCCTAGAACCAGGGTGCTTGGCCTATTGTGTAGTCGCCGCACTTATATAAGACGTGAAGATGTAGCTATGGGAAATGCGATAAAAACTCCAATTGATAGGAATGCTGAAATTAAAAAGCGCCCTCTACCATCCCATAATTTAGGGATTGCTACCTTAGGTTCTTTTATTCTGTGGCTGGGCTGGTTTGGCTTTAACCCAGGCTCGACTTTAAAAGCAGATCCCAATGCAATTGCTCACATTTTCTTGACAACTAACATGGCTGCTTCTACAGGTGGAATTGCAGCAACTATCACGACACGGTTTCACCCGAGCTTTCGTAAACCGTACGTCCCGATGATACTCAATGGTGTCTTGACAGGATTAGTGAGTATTACAGCTTCATGTGCTTTTGTCTCAATTCCCTACGCTGCTGTTATTGGTGCGATCGCCGGAGTTCTGGTGGTATTTTCTACCCTCTGGATAGAGGATCAAAAGATTGATGATCCTGTGGGTGCGATCTCAGTTCACCTCGTAGGAGGTATTTGGGGAACTTTAGCCTTAGGTTTGTTTAGCTCTAACAATTACAATGTTTGGCTCAGAGATTGGCTAGCGGGCAGACGTGGACCAGAACCAGGATTAATATCTGGATTGTTAGAGTTACATCGTTTTCATTTTACCCAATTGGGAATTCAGTTATTGGGTGTGGTTGCGGTCGGAATTTTTACCTTGACATTTAGTTACATTGCTTGGTTCGCAATCGACAAAGTAGTCGGGTTGCGAGTTAATCTCCAAGTAGAACGGGATGGTCTGGATGAAAGTGAACATCTAAGTAAAGCTTACGATGGTTTTCAACCAGATCCAGAGCTTCTAGACGAACTCATAGCATCACCAGGGTCAACGCACCTTAACAATCATTGACAAAACGATGATTTTATGAGTTGTCTGCATAGTAAGCATTTGCCGCTAAATCAACCAGAGTTTACCTCTTGGATTGTTAAGAGCCGACAGGATAATTGTGAAGTTAACTTCACAATTATCCCCTCTTGCGATAGCCTGAAAGAACGGAAATACGTAAAGTACACACAACATTGGTTATGTCAATAGCATTTAAGATGTGCTTGCCCTGATAGCATTACCAAAACAAAGCTCGTAAAAAAGTTAACATCAACGCTGCTTGGAGTATAATTTTTAGATTTTATCCCAAAGAGTATCTTGATCTTCTTCATTAAAACTGTCTTTGCCATTGAGTAACGGTTTTAGCGTTTCGATTGTTCTGACTATCGCTACTTTCAACTCTCCTGGGATGTCATTTTCAGACTTAATAGCTTCTACAAATAAGCAGTGGTAAGGAGTTAAGGGAACTAATATCTGGTAGCCTTTGTTAGTCTCCCGTTCGACTTTCATCACTCCATCAAAATTCTGATCATCGGTTTTCGCGAGTAAGACGCACTTTCCAGCCATTTTTCTAATACTCTCGTAATCTAATTCTCTTATAGGAGTTGTTATCAGTTCAAGGTGTTCGATAAAAAACACACAAGCTTCTTGAACACCTACTCTTCTCGCAACTAGGTCTTTGATGATACGGTCCAGTTTTTCTTTTTTGGTTTCCATAAATATAAATTTATTTGTGTACAAAACTTTACATAAAAAGCATTGGAACATTATCTGTCTTTACCCAAGCGAATGCCTGGCACTACCGTTGCATCGACAATTAACCCACGTGCTTCAATAGCTACTAGATTACCTGCTAACGGGAGCGATGCGATGAGCGTTGGATCGGGTTTTAATTCTTAATTATGTATGTAGATTCTCAATAAAACCCAATTTTTCGTTGCGAAAACTGCCCGAAGGAGGTAATTTAGTACCCTAATTTTAAGCACTCCACGCTCATCGCACTGCTCCCAGCACAATTAGCAGTTATTGATAGAGTTTCTTCCTTGCTCAATTTATATCATTACGGTATCCCAATGATTGATTGAATATAAAAGAAACTTATAACCGATATAGAGAAGAGTAGCCCCACAAGTTAAGTAACATTGCATCTGCCAAGAGGTTGAGGATGAACACGAAAAAGGTGTTGTAACATAGGAAGAGATGGATTCAGGGGACCATATTACTGGTCGTAAACGCCTATCGAGACTATCTTCGGCAATCTTCAAGGGATGAAGTCCAGCCAGCTGAAGCAACTACAGCGGCTGTATCACCAGCGCATACAGGGCGATCTCATCACTACGTCCGATTTTTCCCAGCGACTGGCAGCAATTAGCACCGAAATCAATCAGCCTGTGTGTGCCTACCTCAACCGTCGCGGTCAAGTGATTCGTGTTGGGGTAGGCACACCGCGTCAAACGCAAATTCCACCACTGGAATTGCCTCGCTACGGTGCGGAACGACTTAGCGGTATTCGTTGTATTGCTACTCAACTTAAGCCAGAACCGCCTAATGAAGCGGCACTGACAGCAATGGCACTACAGCGGCTAGATGCCTTAGTGGTGTTGAATATAACTGGATCAGGATTTCAAAGGCGGGGTGGTGGTGCAACTGGGTATGTTAAAGAAGCTTATTTGACGCACCTGATACCTCAGGAGTCTCGCACTGCAATGGCTTCGCAGTTCGTGAAAAAAATACCAGATACCCCTGATAATAAGGAACCACATAGCAACCTCTCATCTCCAAATTGGAGTGTGTCACCACCCATGAGTGTGGAAGTCCTGACACAAAAAGACTTTACAGACTTTGTGGAAGGACTGGAAGCAGAATTTCAACGAGAATTCGTTGCTCGAGAAGTAGATAGCGATCGCGATCGCGTTCTGATTGTGGGTGTTATGACAGATAACATCACTCCTCAACAATTCCAAGATACTGTTGCGGAATTAGAAAGGTTGGTAGATACAGCCGGAGGAGAGGTACTACAAATAATGCGGCAGAAGCGATCGCGCACTCATCCGCAAACGTTGGTAGGTGAAGGTAAAGTCCAAGAGATTGCTCTGAGCGCCCAAACGCTGGGGGCAAACCTTGTCGTATTTGACCGCGATCTTTCACCAGCCCAAATCCGCAACCTAGAAGCCCAAATAGGTGTTCGGGTGGTTGACCGTACTGAGGTCATTTTGGATATCTTTGCCCAACGCGCCCAGTCCCGTGCTGGTAAGTTACAAGTCGAATTGGCACAGTTAGAATACATGCTGCCGCGACTGACTGGAAGAGGTCAAGCAATGTCCAGGCTAGGTGGTGGTATCGGTACTCGTGGACCTGGTGAAACAAAATTGGAAACCGAACGCCGTGCTATTGGACGACGCATCGCCCGACTGCAACAAGAAGTAGACCAGTTACAAGCACATCGCGAACGGTTGAGAAATCGCCGACAACATCAAGAGGTTCCTTCAATTGCCATTGTCGGTTATACCAATGCGGGTAAGTCTACATTATTAAATGCTCTAACTAATGCCGAAGTTTATACAGCCGACCAACTCTTTGCCACTCTCGATCCAACCACGCGCCGCCTCGTGATTCCTCATGCCTTGAGCAGTGAAACTCAAGAAATTCTGATGACAGATACAGTGGGATTTATTCACGAATTGCCTGCGTCATTAATGGATGCCTTTCGTGCCACTCTCGAGGAAGTCACACAAGCTGATGCCCTACTCCATCTGGTAGATTTGTCTCATCCTGCTTGGCTGAGCCATATTCGTTCAGTTAGAGAAATTTTAGCGCAAATGCCAGTTACTCCTGGTCCAGCACTGGTTGTTTTTAACAAAATCGATCAGGTAGATAGCGATGCCTTAGCTTTAGCGCGAGAAGAATTTCCTTTAGCAGTGTTTATTTCCGCAAGCAGGCGTTTGGGATTAGAAACACTACGTCAACGTTTGGGTCAACTGATTCAATACGCTGTCGATCCTCAGTAGGTCAGATATTCTTTTTACAAGCAATAAAAAATCTAGACTTTCTGCCAGGATTATAAAACTCAATGCCAGTAAATATTTCAGTATATTTACGGCAGGCTAATATTCGGCAAATACTGATAATATTTTGCTCTTAAACAGTCAATTATCAGTGCTATTACTGAGGCTAATAGTATATTAACTAGAATATTATTCTGTTTGTTAGGTAACTGAATGCAAGGAAAGACAACTCGTTTTGGCTGAACATTCGGACGTACCTGCCATTTATGTTTAATGGCAGGTTTACGACCGAGTGATTTATTATACAGTATATTTCAACCTCGCCTTACGAGTTTTGTCTATGAAGTTTTTATGAACAAAGACTGTTCCCCGAAAAATTGTTGTGAAGAAGTTCATAGAAAGTCGTGTTCAGCATTAACTCAATATATTGCTTAATGAACTACAACACCCATTCAGTAAACAAACATGTTAATTACCATTAAGGATGATCACAAACAGGAAAATTATTCCACAGCCATGACAACATTCTAAAATTAAGAAATATGAAACCAAGTAGAGGATGTTATGGCTGCAAAAGTAGAAATTTACACCTGGATAACTTGCCCGTATTGCATCCGTGCTAAGAGTTTACTGGCGACAAAGGGCGTTGAATTCATTGAATACAAAATTGATGGAGATGAGATAGCAAGGAATAAAATGGCTCAAAGGGCACATGGAGGACGTTCTTTGCCGCAAATTTTCATCAATGATGATCATATTGGTGGCTGTGATGATATGTACGCTTTAGAAGCCCAAGGCAATCTGAATGAGCTACTAGCATCTACCAAGAGCGCGTAGCACCAATTGTACTTAAATAGGATGCTGCACAAGTGCGATAGTTTTTTTGTAATATTAAAAAGCTTCTACCTCACTTAGGAAGTTACCCTTGTATGGGTGATAGATAGTTGTTTGTGTTTACGCTAAATTAAATAGCATTAAAGTTTCCAGAAGATTGAGGCAACAAGCGTGAAACTGGCTTTTATCATTGATCCCATTCATCTACTTGACCCATGTCATGACACCAGTGTAGCTCTTATGGAAGCAGCACAAACTCTGGGACATGAAATTTGGGTGACTCAAGCAAACCTACTTAGTGTCGTAGAAGGAAAAGCTTGGGCAGTCCTAGAACGGTTGGAACTTGTACCAGTACAGTTAGTAGACAAACGCTATATAGCGGCGAATCCCTGGTACAAGTTGAGCGATCGCACAGTCCTTTTCCTGGAAACTATGGATGCTGTATTCATGCGGACAGATCCACCAGTATCAGTCCCTTATCTGTATGCCACCTATATTCTGGACTACATCGACCAAAATAAAACCTTGGTCATCAATAGTCCTCACGGCATCAGAGCAGCAAATGAAAAGATGTATGCTCTCCAGTTTACCAAAGCTATTCCAGAAACTATCGTCACTGCTGATAAGCAGGCAATCCGGCAATTTGTCGAAGCCAAAGGAGCGGCAGTTCTCAAGCCACTGGGAAACAAAGCTGGAGAAGGAATTTTATTTCTACAACCAGAAGATCGTAACTTCAACTCCATAGTTGAACTGAGCACCCTTCAAAACAGAGTGCCTGTAATGGTACAAACCTACTTACCAGAAGCAAAAGATGGAGATAAGCGAATCATCTTACTGAACGGTGAACCAATTGGTGCTCTGAATCGTCTTTCTGCCGCAGGGGAATTTCGTAATAATATGGCAGCTGGTGGTACAGTCGCCCAAACCGAAATTACTTCTCGAGAAGAGGAAATTTGTAACCAATTGGCGGAAACTTTACGTAAGGACGGCCTAATTTTTGTCGGCATCGACATTATTGGTGGCTACCTAACTGAAGTTAACGTGACGAGCCCCACCGGAATTCGCGAGATCAATCGACTGAACGGTACTCACCTTGGCGATCAAGTTATTAAATGGGTTGAGCAAGCAAAAAAAGTCTAAAAAATTTAGGAGTCAGTCCGCTTCTGAATCTTGGTAAAACAACCCCCGATTTTAATCGGGGAGATGTTATATCTAAAAATTTTTCCTTTTTAAAATCCCCGACAGTCTTGCTCCCGGATGGCTCTAACTGCCGAGATCTGACGCCTTGTGAACTTTCTTTGATTTTAATAGTTTGTCAATAGACAAATTACCAACCAAGAACTTTTCATTGCTCCCTGATAATTTAACTCTTGCTCTGTGAGCGATCGCTGTACTACGCCTGTCTTTACAAGAACCACCTGACTATCCTTCGCTTCTCATTCAAAATGCGCTCATTCACAAAAACGAAAATATTAGTTGCAAGCCCCTAGATGCAAGTTATAGGGTTTTGAATTTTGAATTAAGCGAAGGTGTTGGCTATCTTTTCGATGCATTCTTTCTCACGGTTCAGACGAATATTGTCATCAACCTAACATTGATATTAAACCATAGCATCTCAGCAGTGGCTTTACTCCTCTTGCCTCAGTAGTTAATGGTTTGGGTTATACCCGTGTAATTTCCCAAGCACCCTGACTTTTGGACAAAGTTATAGACCAATTGGAAATTACAACAGCACCAAGTGTCCTCCAGCCCACTCAGGTAGAAATTGGCTATCTGCCCTCCAGACGATTACAAAGAGAACGCGGATCTATGACTCAAAATGACATTAGACTTAGAATTCAATTCTCTAGCTCCATTTCAGACTTAATTACGTGGTGGGGTTCGGCGGTTGCGGAGAAAATCAGGAATATCCAATCCAGGTTTTTCTTTATTGTCCGGAATTGGCGTTGGCGGATTAACTGCTGGTGGTGGTGACATTTGTCGTTTTGGTGGTGTTGATGCTACGACTCGTTGATTACCTACAACGTTTTGCTGTTGTGCAGCTTGGGTTTCACCTGTAAATCCAGTAGCAATTACAGTAAGTCTGACTTCACCTTGTAGCCTGTCATCAATCACTGCCCCAAAAATGATATTAGCATTGGGATCGACGACTTCATAAATTGTTTCTGCAGCAGCGTTCACTTCATGTAGGGTGAGGTCACTGCCACCGGTAATATTGAAGACAACGCCTCTGGCTCCTTCTATAGAAGATTCTAGTAATGGGGAGGAGATGGCAGCGATCGCCGCTTCTCTTGCTCTTGATTTCCCGGAACCAATACCGATTCCCATTAATGCCGAGCCCGCATCTGCCATCACAGCTCGCACATCGGCAAAATCGACGTTGATCAAACCCGCGATCGTGATGATATCAGAGATGCCTTGCACTCCTTGACGCAACACATCATCTGCATAGCGAAAAGCGTCTTGCATCGGTGTTTGCTCTGGTATTACTTCCAGTAACTTGTTGTTCGGGATAATAATCAGTGTATCTACCCGACTTTTTAAACCTTCGATGCCTTGTTCTGCTTGGCTGGTGCGACGGCGTCCCTCAAAGATAAATGGACGTGTCACCACACCAACAGTGAGAGCCCCCATTTCTTTGGCAACTTCAGCAACAATTGGAGCTGCACCTGTACCTGTACCTCCTCCCATGCCTCCGGTGATAAATACTAAGTCTGCACCCTCTAAAGCTTTAGCAATTTCGTCTCGTGATTCCTCAGCCGCTTTTTGACCGATGGCTGGATTTCCACCAGCCCCAAGACCACGTGTCAGTTTTTGTCCGATCTGCAACCGACTTGGAGCCGATGCTAGGGTGAGAGCTTGAGCGTCAGTATTGATTGACCAAAACTCTACCCCAATGACATCAGAAGCAATCATGCGGTTAACAGCATTGCTGCCACCGCCACCTACACCAATCACTTTGATGTTGGCGACTCGACCTGGAACAATATCTCCTAGGCGGTTATCTTCGCTGCTAACCTTTTTGCTGTCATGACTATGTCCGAAATTCAATCCACTATGATTAAACGGATTAGTAGAGTTAATTGCTAGCGAGAGACTTGGTTGTCCGGGAGACTGAGAGTTTTTATAAGTAAGCCCTTGGTCATTATCAAGTGTCATTGTATTCAGAAAGGGTAGATAAACGACTTTTTAAGGTGTTAGTCACCTGAGAGTCAACTATAGTTTGACGCTGTCACCATCTATGGCTTTTTTGTTTTGAGTTCTCTCTACTTCCAACCCAAGCAGGATTGGAGGCGCGAAAGTTTGTTTGTTATGGGATAAGCCATTAAAGCGCTCGATTGCCCTTACGGGCGCAGCGCTTAGCGCCATCAAGCTTGCTTTATTTAGAGAAGTAGACCTAATCTTTAGCTAAAATAGCCTTGTATAACTTCCACTCCTACATTAATACCTTCTATCTTCACCGCTATTTTGCGGATTTTGCTCAGTATACAGTTGGTATCTCTAATAACTTCTCCAATTTCCTGACTGTAATTTATACCTGTGATCGATTTTACAGCTTTAAGTATTATTTTTTTTGCTACTTGTCATTTAAACCGAAAGGTTTTGTATAAATTAAAAAAAATATCGTTAGAAACACCTGTGTAAGTATTTTTCCTTTCTGCCTCTTGGTTGTACAAAATGTAAAAAGCGTTATTTACTATACATGTTGTTTCCGAGAAAGTCATTATGCACCTAAAATGCTGAGCTAATTACATAACTTGTATAAATCTGTCACATCACGTATTATCTGGCTGCTTTGAGCATTTGGTCCATAAATTTCATTATTAGAGATGATTACAATTTGAAAAACAAAATTTGTCTAGTACTGATTTATTTTGACTCTCTTGATTATGAAAAATCACTTATCAGGTTATTAAACACCTCTCATTTTCTAAGGGAAATCCATCAATGTAATGATTTAGAATTTAAAGCCGCAATTAGCAACGAGAGTCTAATTCACCTATGATAGGAATACTTTGCCTTAAATGCCGAGCAATCGAGAGCATTTTGTGAAGTCAAATCCGTCCAATCTTTTTAAGAAGAAATTTTAGAGATTGCAGGCGGTTTTTTCTGGTGCATCTGTACTAATGGATTTTCTGGGTTTTTGAGATCTATGTATTCTATTTGATTAGGATTCAGTTGTGCAGGCAAAGGACGCATCTGTGCCAATACCTTAATTTTTTCAAATATTTGGACACTTGGTGTCCCAATATGCACTCTTCCTAATTCTGTATTCAGAATGACATTTGTCGGATCTTGGCAATCAATTTCCATTACTTTCACAGAACTCTGACTCACTGCTTGATAAAGAGATGTCCAATAGAGGCAATATTTGTCAGGGAACCCAATAACTTTTAGACTCGGTAATATAACGTTGGGATTTAGATCTGTGTATTTTTCTAGAGGCATCCAAACACCACTAGCATCTAATAATCCCGTAGATACTTTTTTTTGTTGTGCCCCTCGTGTCAATGCGATCGCCACAGGCACTCTTTCCTTAACTTGAACTATTAATCCAGGAGGAAACAGGCGACGACTAACCGTTGCTTGTGCAATCGTCGGTTGCTTTACCAAAGATTGTGCAATTCGAGACGGTTCGATTCGCCATAAAGATTGAGGATATGATAGCACAAGCAGTGACTGAATTGCCTGCTCAGATAGTAACTGATTTCCAGTAATCACAATATCTTCGGGATCTTTGAGTACCCAAATCGGTTGGATTGTCACCCATAGCAATCCACCCGCCAGACTACTAACAGCAATGGTTTGCCAAATAGCCTGAATCACTTTCATTTGTCGCTTTTTACGCAATTTATCCCGACGGCCTTCTATATCTGTGCGGGAAACTGATACTATGCCAGCCATTCACACCCCTTCCAAACTTTGAGTCCGAGTCGCTGTGGCGATCAGATCGTTAATTAAGCTTATCCCTTGATTTAAAGTATGGGGGATTTTTCTTTCTTATAGTTAACAGTTCACTCAAATTAAGAGTTAACCTTTGGTAGTGCTGAAGGAAAGAAGAGCCAGCGCCGGACAACGCCCCTCGTCTCTTGTAGCGACTTCAGCCGCTCACTAGACCTAGGGGAGTTTCCCCCATTGAGGCGAGGAGCTTTTAGCCAGTTCTCAGTAGAAACCCTTGAGAAGAGTGCTGAGAAACAAGCGCCCGAAGGGCTTTTTACCTGACTTAAAGTGAGGAGAGTTGGGCGAGTAGAACTCCCTGCTATCTACCCCCTACTTTTTGGTCCCTCTTTCACTTTAAAGTTTCCAACGAACTTTCTTACGTAAGTGTAGCCTTTTTTCTGTGCGGAACAACTATGTATTTACTCAAAAAGCTACAAGTGTGGCATTGACAAAATAACCATAACTTCACATCAAGCTACTTAATTAACCAACACTAGTTATGAGAGAAAATTTACAGTATTAAACAGCACTATACTGAAATTTAGATTTTATGAAGAATTTATTGCCATAAGTGTAGCCAATTTATCAAATAACAAGTATCCTTTAGAACAAGTAGTCAAATAAAATTTTTGCCAATGATTGGAAAAAAAATACTTTGATCATATATTTTCTTAGTGTTGACGGAATTGGTAGTCTATGGTATGCAAAGCATAAATAGACTGCAAGAGTAAATACTTGTCCAAGTTAGACAGCTTATAGTTTTTACAGGCACTTATACTAAACTCAGTCATAGAGCTTTGTCCAATGTGGGTAAAAAACTAAAGATGTTAAAATTTTAACAGTATATCTAACAGGGACAAGTATACTGAACGTATCAGGGGTAATTAAATCTCTATCAGAATACGGATAGTTGTTTAACGGCAAGTTCCGATAATCTACTACTTAGGTAGAGATTATTTGTATACACATACAAATAAATCTGCATCTACATGAAAACAAAATTGAATTTGTCACGCTTTTTTAAAGCCTGTAACCCAAGTAAAACTTTGGTTATGGGAGATTCATCTGATAAGCAATATTACATAGATTTTTCAGATGTACGTGGTTGCAAAATTGTAGAAGAACTGCAACGCACTATTGTCCGTATTTCTCCAGATGAACCAACATGCCAGTTGTTTACAGGTCATATTGGCTGTGGTAAATCAACAGAGTTACAGCGCCTGAAAGCAGAATTGGAAGTTGCCGGATTTCATGTGGTTTACTTTGAGTCCAGTCAAGATCTGGACATGGCGGATATTGATGTAAGCGATATTTTGCTGAGTGTCGCCCGTCAAGTTAGTGTTAGTTTAGAAGCAATTGGCATCAAAATTAAACCAGGTTATTTTGCCAATTTGTTTAAAGAAATTGGGGATTTTTTACAGACTCCGATTGAGTTATCAACACAAGCGGAGTTATCTTTAGGCATTGCTAAAATTACTGCCAAAACTAAAGACAGTCCTCAGTTGCGTACTCAGGTCAGGCAATACCTAGAACCACGCACCAACAGTATTTTGCAGGCAATTAACGAAGAGGTGTTAGACAAGGCTGTTGAACAGCTCAAACTACGAGGTCAGGAAGGATTGGTTGTGATTATCGACAACTTAGACCGAGTGGATATGCGTCCGTTAGCATCTGGGAGATCGCAACCAGAATACCTATTCATTGACCGTGGCGAACAGTTACGCCGACTCAAATGTCACGTGGTTTACACAATTCCTCTAGCGTTAATTTTTTCGTCGGAATGTGAGACACTAAAAAATCGCTTAGGTGGTGGAATTGCTCCAAAAGTATTGCCAATGGTACTAGTGAGGCAAAGAGATGGTAGTGATTATGAACCAGGGATGGCTCTATTACGCCAACTGGTACTAGCAAGAGCCTTTCCAGAAGTTCCCTGGAGTGCCAGATTTGGATTAATTACAGAAATATTCGACCAACCGGAAACTCTGGATCGTCTGTGTCGTGTGAGTGGTGGTCATATCCGCAACTTACTCGGGCTACTTTACAGTTGCTTGCAGCGACAAGATCCACCTTTTTCACGAGAATCATTAGAAGCTGTAGTTCAGGACTACCGCGACGATTTACTACTTGCTATTGAAGAGGAAGAGTGGCAACTGCTATACGAAGTCGTCATACAGCAAAGCGTGAAAGGCGAGTCTGAATACCAGAGATTGCTGCGAAGTATGTTTGTATTTGAATACCGCGATCCTCTGGGGCGTTGGTTTGGTATTAGTCCTGCATTAGCAGAAACAGAAAAAGTCCTTGCTTGGCAGCAAAAGAAGTAAGTTCATGCGCGTCTATGACTAATCTTCTTTGTTTCTATCACTACAGAAAGGTTAGCCTGTCACGGTCAATAACAAATGATCCAGACGATTATTTGTCATGAGGAATGACTAGTAGTGATGAGCGATCCCAATGGAGAGATATGCTTTGAAAGAATGCATATCTGCTAATTTTTGCTCTTGATTTTTATCTTAGGTTTATAGCCCTGTTTTTATGATGACAGAGTGGCAATTCATGGCGGCGACATCCGTTCCAAATCAGCATTCCTTACAAAGACTGCTTCGGGCGATCGATCTATCCAAAGGTCAATTTGCCCTGATTTTAGTTCGGTGCAACTATAGACAGTTACGCGAGCAAATATTAGTCAATCTCCGCTCGCTTAGCCAGGAAATAAATTTACGAGAGCTGTTTGTTTCACCATCAGCCACCGCTTTACATACCGCTATAGTTACAGAACTATTTCTAGATAATCCCACTGTTGCTACAGATAGTTTGCCATCAGCTGTGATGGTTTTCGGTCTAGAATCGATTTTAGCTCTGGAAGACTTCATCACTGGCTTCAATAAAGCGCGAGATATCTACGCTGATAGTTTTCACTTTCCAGTGGTGCTGTGGTTGCAAGATGAAGTGGCAACCTTGCTGTCTAGATTGGCACCCGATTTTAAAAGTTGGGCGGCAACCACTATCAAATTTGAAATGACTGAAGAAGATTTAATCGCTTTAGTCAGACATCAGACAGAATCTCTATTTGCCACAGCGCTGCAAGCAGATGCCTGCATGTTTTTATCCAATGCGATTCTTGATTTAGAGCCAAAATCTCAGCAACGTCGGGAAATTGAGTCGGCTCGTCAAGATTTGCTTCGCCTACATGGTGTTAAACTAGAACCAGAATTAGAGGCCAATCTTGAGTTGGTCTTAGGACGCGACCACTACGCCAACGATCAAATTGCTGATGCTTTAGTTCATTTTCAACGAAGTCTTGCGCTCTGTCAACAGGAGTCAGGACTCAGGAGTCAGGACTCAGGACTCAGTATTTCTTCCCCTATCCCCCTATCCCCGTCTTCCCTTGCTTCCTCTACGCCCCATCTTCTCAAGCAGGCAGTCGTTCTGTTTCATATTGGGCTGTGTTATCGTCGTTCAGCAGATTTACAGCCTTTTGTCAATAGGAAATACTGGCAAAATGCTTTGTCTTGGTTTAGGCAATGTTTGGGTTTATTGGAAGCAGCGCAACGAAAAGACTTGGTTGCCAAATTTATTTTGCCTACTTGTGAAATGCTACAACGCCTTCAAGAATGGAAGGATTTACAAGAACTGGCCGAAAAGTCCCTGGATTTACATCAACACTATGGTGATCAAGCGCAAGTTGCTCAAGATTACGGTTTTTTAGCAGCTGTAGCTGCTTCTAAAGAAGATTGGTTACAAGCTCAGGAATTAGCAAATACGGCACTTACGATCGCCGAAGAAACACCAGTTTCCCGCCAACAGGAAAGTTGGTATCTTCTTTTACTTGGGCGGACACAGCGATATTTAGGTGAGTCGCTTGAAGCTATTAATAATTTGGAATGGGCAAAAGTCGTTTGTGAGTTACAGTACGAACCATCACTGTATTTAGAGATTTTAGAAGAGTTGCGATCGCTCTACTTTCTTGAGTGCCATCACTATTTAGAAGCTTTTCACCTAAAGCTTGAAAAAATTCAAATAGAGCATCAGTACGGCTTTCGTGCTTTCATTGGTGCCAGTCAGTTGCAACCGCAACGCTATAGAATTAACCCAATTTACGGCTCACAAAAAGTTCCATCACCTCCTGAGGAAGTTGCACAAGAAATAACAACTTCTATACGTCAACAAGATGTCAATCGCTTGCTTGAAAGAATCACCCGTGCTGACTGCAAACTAACAGTCGTTCACGGACCTAGTGGTGTTGGCAAAAGTTCAACACTAAAAGCTGGGTTAGTTCCCGCGTTGAAACAAAAAGTTATCGGTAATCGCCTACCCTTAACTATTGTTTTATCTGTTTATACCAATTGGCTTACAGCCACAGTGCACAGTTTAAACCACGCGATCGCCCAAACAGAAATATCACTAGCTATAGAAATTTCTCCCACTAGCATTTTTGAGAAGCTCCGGCTATTGACTGAACGTAATTACACAATCATTTTCATTTTTGATCAATTTGAAGAGTTCTTCTTCATCAACAAAGTTTCTACACAAAGAATTGATTTTTATAAATTTTTAAGTGAATGTCTAAACGTTTCATTTGTAAAAGTTATTCTTTCCTTACGAGAAGATTATTTACATTATTTATTAG
>JAQYWO010000012.1:27083-67639 GCA_029379215.1 Rhizonema sp. PD37 | reverse complement strand
AACCAATTAAATCAGATGTAACCCTTATTCTCTCATTACCCCCCTGAACGGTTACGGTAGAGTTATCATTTTAGACTTTTGGACATACTGCTGTATCAACTGTTTGCACATCCTACCAGACTTAAAATATCTAGAACAAAAGTATAGAGATAGCCTTACCATTATTGGTGTACATAGTGCTAAATTTGACAACGAAAAGGAAACTGAAAATATTCGTCAAGCTATTTTGCGCTACGATATCGAACATCCAATTTTAGTAGACAGAGGTTTCGAGGTTTGGCAACAATATGCCGTGCGTGCTTGGCCAACCTTAGTAGTGATCGATCCAAAAAGTTATGTAATAACTACTTTAGCTGGTGAGGGTCATTGTCATGTTGTAGATGAGTTGATTCAGCAGTTAATACACCAACATCAACAGCAAGAAACTATTAACTTTCAAGAACTAAACTTTTCTTTAGAAAAACAGCGAAAACCATTAATTACACCACTGGCTTTTCCGAGTAAAGTCTTGGCGGTAAAAGAAAGATTATTCATTGCCGATTCTGGTCATCACCGCTTAATTATAAGTAACTTAGAAGGAGAAATCATACATTTAATTGGTACAGGGAAATCAGGATTAACAGATGGTAATTTTCAAGAAGCTCAGTTTTTTACACCTCAAGGAATGGCATTTGATGAAGAAAATCAAATCTTATACGTTGCTGATACAGATAATCATGTTTTGCGGCGAGTTGACTTGAAGTATCAAGTCGTGGAAACCATTGCCGGCACTGGCAAGCAAAGCCGCAATGTCCATCCTCATAGCGGTTATGGGCAACAAACAGCACTTTCATCTCCTTGGGATTTAGAAAAGGTGGGAAATACCCTCTTGATCGCAATGGCTGGTTCCCATCAAATCTGGCAAATGGAATTGGAAACCAGTATCATCAGAACTTATGCTGGTATTGGTGCAGAAGCGTGTATTGATGGCGCACTCTCCGAATCTGCCTTTGCCCAACCCAGCGGCATTACCACTGATGGCAAGGAATTATACATTGCTGACAGCGAAGTTAGCTCAATTCGTGGCGTGACATTGGTTGAACCTCAGCAAGTCAGAACTGTTTGTGGCAGTGGCGATTTATTTGGTTTTGACGATGTTGATGGACAAGGTGACGACGTGCGTTTGCAGCACTGTTTGGGGGTGGAGTATGCTCAGAATTATCTTTGGGTAGCAGATACTTACAACCACAAAATTAAACGAGTCAATCCCCATACAGGCGATTGTCAAACAGTATTGGGAAGTTCAGCGGGATTCCAAGATGGTAAAGCCAAAAATAGCCGCTTCTGTGAACCTTCAGGATTAAGTATTATAAATTATCATTTATATATTGCTGATACAAACAACCATGCCATCCGCTACGTTAATTTAGATACACTGAACGTCACAACTCTAAAGTTTCCAGGTTTATGTGCGCCAGATGTATGTATTCCTAACTAAAGAGTAAGTCGCGGTTTTATAGTATATTTCCACAGAGAGTAGTAATTATTACAAAAATACAACGCTAAAGCTCATTGCTTTTCAAAAATGGTGTAAGTTAAAACTTATACGGGGCGATCGCTCAATCCTGATAAACACGTTACAAATATAAACAATTACTCAGTTTTATTATCCAGATTTTAATTGATTTTATGCTAACTAATTGGCAGAATATGCAGGAAAGTAAAGGCAAGTAGCTATTTGCCTTTACTTTCCCGTTGTAACGAATATTGGTGTTGATATGAGTGATAACTTTATACCTTTAGACTCTGATGATGTAGTACTTATAGGAAAATCTACGTTTAAAGTGAGTATATTACAAGAGTTACTTGATAAAGAAATCAGGAAGAAGTTACACCAGAATATATATGAATATAACAGCTTAGAGCCAGGCGTTTCAATGCTGGAATTTTTAAGTCAAATATCTTTAGGAGAAAGAAAGATAAATTTACAAGAAATAGGATACAATTACGTCACTGATTGTCAAGTTTTAAAAATTGGTGACAGTAGTTGGCAGAATGGAAAGCTAAAGATTCAGATATTTATATCAACTATGCGTTACGATAAAACCCAAATTTGTTTGGAATTTGGTGGTGATGAATCTTTTGACAATGATTTCCTTTTAGACGAAATGTCTAAAATCATTCAACCATAAAAATGATTTTTAAAGAGATTAAAGGTAAGTCCTTAGCTATTTAGTAGAAAAATAGACTATCAACTTCTTGCAGAAGTCGGGAGTCTTAACACTCTACGGGTGTTCTAGCCATGGAGAGGTGACTCTAATCCAAAGAAACTTAACTATAATTACTTATACTTAGTAAGTATAGTTAAGTTTTATGTGGAAAGTGTCTGAGTTTGCCAAGTTAATAGGAGTTTCAGCATCAACATTAAGAAGGTGGGAATCTGAAAGGAGACTTTTAGCAGAAAGGACTTTAGGGAACCAAAGAATTTATACAGAAAAGCAACTTGTACAAGCAAGGAATCTGAAAAGTGGAACTGTTGCGAACAAAGTTTTAAGACTTACGCACTGTACAAATTAACCATAATATGCAAGACGAGATTCGGTCGTTTTAGCCGCTTGGTATAACCCTGATTTACTCGCTTACTTTGTGATCACTAAGTGCTTAATATGGCTGAAACACCCAAATTTCGTATAGTACCTATGTACGATGCGTAAGTCCTAAACAAATTGCATTATTCTCATTGGTAGCCTTTTACAGTTCTTCTAAATTTTAATTGGGCGATTACGCGAAGTCTGCGTCAAAGCTTGCTGGGGGAAGTTTCCCCTGGCAGACTTTGGGCGAAGTCTCGAGGAAAGGTTCTTCTTTCTCCAGAGCTTAGCGAGAGAGTACTCTTTCCCGTGAGCTTAGTGCCTTAAACCGTTTTTATCTCTGTCCTAAAGAACAGGGTTTTCAAAGGGTATTCTTATAACAGAAATATCAGGCATGTATCCCAATGCCCTATCAAGGGTATGGCACTTGACATAAATCCGATAGATAAGATGCAGAATAAAGAAACAAAACTTTTCCGTACTGAAGCTCTAGAGCGCCTGTCCTCACCCGAACAACTAGATCAGCTGATGCAGGTTGTCAAGCCTCAAGCTTGGATGCCCTTAGTTTCTATGGGCTTTTTGGTACTTGTGGCTGGCACGTGGAGTGTCGTCGGGCGTATTCCACTCACTGTAACGGGTTCTGGCGTATTATCTCGACCTCGTAATGTAGTGCAATTTCAAGCAATAGGTGGTGGTCAATTATTAACCTTGAACATCAAGCCAGGAGATATTGTTAAGCAGGGTCAAGTACTCGCTACAATCGATCAATCTAATATTAAGCAGCAACTGCAACAAGAGAGAGCAAAGTATGTCCAATTGCAAGAGCAAAACCAAGACACTGAGAAGCTTCAAAAGCAGCAAATAGCACTGTCACAAAGAACTCTTGAACAACAGCAAAAAGACTACGAAGAAAGCCTGCGTCGGGAGTCAGTTTCACCAACGCTTCACTCAGAAACGATTAGCGCATTAGAGCAAAAACGACAAAGCTTGGAACACAGCTTGTCTAGAGAGAAAGTAGAGCCAGTGCTGTACAAAAAAAATCTAGCAGCGCTTGCAGAAAAACGTAAAAGTCTCTTAGAGCGTTCATCACAACTGAGTTCATTGTTGCGAACCTTAGAAGAACGAGTTTCAACTCGTCGTAGTCTCTTTGAGCAAAAAGTTATTAGTCAAGATACTTT
Source organism: Rhizonema sp. PD37 (assembly GCA_029379215.1). Lineage (GTDB taxonomy): Bacteria > Cyanobacteriota > Cyanobacteriia > Cyanobacteriales > Nostocaceae > Rhizonema. The sequence goes on along the minus strand of JAQYWO010000012.1, from coordinate 63,894 downwards.
GCTGCAATCTCAGCAGGAGTTGTTGAACCAAAAGGCGCAAGTGTCAGATATTCAAACGCAACTGAAAGACCTTGAAGTTCAAAAAACCAATGCGGAGCGAGATTACCTGCAAAATCTAAATAAATTTGATGATATAAACAATAATATTCAAGAAATTAAAGTTCAAAAAACTAATGCGGATCGAGATTATTTGCTTTCTTTGAATAAACTGGACGAGATTAAAACCAAACTTAAAGATATAGAGGTTCAAAAAACCAAACTGGTTCAACAAGATTTAGAAAAGTCTATCAACAAAGTAAATCAAATTCAGGAAGTAAGACGCAAGATTGCCTCCTTAAAGCTCCAATTAGAGCAAAATAGCCAAATCATTAGTAAATATGATGGTCGCGTTTTAGAAGTGAGTGGACTCTCCGGTCAAGTTATTAGTCCTGGCAGCCGTATTGGATTGATTGAAGCTGAAGATCCATTAGCTCAATTAGAAAGTCTTGTTTACTTTGCTGATAAGGACGGCAAGCTTCTAAAACCTGGTATGACTGTACAGGTTACACCTAGCGTTGTCAAGCGCGATCGCCACGGTGGAATTATTGGAGTCGTTACGAAAGTTTCTCCCTTTCCTGTAACAATTCAAGATATCACAGCACAAGTCGGCAATGAAGACCTCGCAAAGAGCTTTGCTAGTAGTAATGCCGCTCGCGTGCAAGTCTTCATTCAATTGCAAAAAGATCCCACCACTGTCACCGGATACAAGTGGTCTTCCTCTAAGGGTCCAAATCTTACCCTCTCATCAGGTACAACTACGCAAGTCCGAGTTAAAGTTGGAGAAGTCGCACCTATCTCTTACATCATTCCGATTTTTCGCTCTTTGACGGGGATTTATTAAGGTAACAGCGCAGGTTCTTTCTTCTTGTAATTTCTAGCTCCTAAAACAAGAGGATACAAAGGTAGGGGTAATCTGTTTGGTGCTAAGTGGGGAACTATGTAAATAATGGCACTTTCATGAGTCCCGCAGTTTTGTGCTTACTACGCCTTTTTCATGAATAAAAAGGTCTGTAAGCACCCGATTTCTCCTTAAAGACTTCCACCTACTACCTACTTCTCGGTCAAAATCAACTAAACTATGCCTTTTGCTTTTATTAATCAAATTTTACAGCGATCGCAAACAAATCGCGTTCGTACCCCCACATTACTGCAAATCGAAGCCACTGAATGCGGTGCAGCTGCTTTGGGAATTATTTTAGGTTACTATGATCGCATTGTCCCTTTGGCAGAACTACGGCGCGAGTGTGGCATCTCGCGAGATGGTAGCAATGCCATGAATATCGTCAAAGCTGCCCGGAACTATGGACTAAACGCTAAAGGTTTAAAAAAAGTATTATCTAGTCTCAAAACCCTTCCCCCCCCTTACATTGTCTTTTGGAATTTCAACCATTTTCTAGTGGTGGAGGGTTTTGGAAAAAACTGCGTCTATCTTAACGATCCTGCTACGGGACGGAGGACTGTTTCACTAGAAGAGTTGGATCGTGCTTACACTGGAGTCGTTCTGGCAATGGAACCAGGAACAGATTTTCAGAAGGGAGGTAAAAAAAATGACATCATTTCCGCTTTAGGTGAACGTTTAAACAACTCACGGGGGAGCATCCTATTCTGCTTTTTGGCAGGGTTATTACTGACAGTCCCTCGGTTAGCTGTGCCCGGTTTTACTCAAGTGTTTGTCGATGAAATTTTGATTTCAGACCGACAAGACTGGATACGACCATTGGTGTTGGGAATGGTTCTTACTGCTATACTACGGGCACTGCTGGCACGGTTGCGGCTTACTTACCTGCGCAAGCTCATGCTGAAGTTGTCAGTCACAATGTCAGGGCAGTTTCTGTGGCATATTTTACGCTTGCCAGTTGGGTTTTATGCTCAACGCTTCGCAGGTGAAATTAGCTCTCGTGTGTCACTGAACGACAAAATTGCGGATATACTCTCAGGTCGCCTTGCTACCACAGTAATCGACTCCGTGATGATGGTCTTTTACTTTCTGATTATGCTTCAGTATGACTGGGTACTAAGTATAATCGCGGTTGGTTTTGCCGCGCTCAACTTTTTTGCCCTACAGTATTTATCGCGGACTCGTGTTGATGCCAATATGAAGTTAGCAGCTGAATACGGTAAGGTCAATGGGGTGGCGATCGCACTGATTCAAAATATAGAAACCGTGAAAGCGAACGGGCTTGAGTCCGATTCTTTTGCCAAATTCGCTGGGTACTATGCCAAAGCACTCAACGCTCAGCAAGAATTGGCTTTACAAACTCAAATTTTGACAATATTACCCACCTTTTTAACAGCATTAACCACCGCTTCTATATTAGTTGTCGGTGGCTTTAGGGTCATGAATGGTAGCCTTAGTATTGGGATGCTCGTCGCCTACCAAAGTTTAACAGCCAGTTTCCTAGATCCTGTCAACAGTCTCGTCAATTTCGGTAGTCTATTACAAGATTTAGAAGCTGATTTAAACCGCCTTGATGACGTACTACAAAATTCTGTTGATACAGAGGTAGAGAGGACTGGGATAGGGCGATTGAAGACGGGGAAACTTGGGGACAATCTCCTTTTATCACGCACGGACACACTCCCCTTCCGTCTCCACGGAGGGATTGAGTTGCAAAATATTACCTTTGGTTATAGCCGCTTGAACAATGCTTTGATAGAAAACTTTAGCCTAACTTTGAAGCCGGGGCAACGAGTAGCAATAGTCGGGGGTAGTGGTTCTGGCAAGTCTACAATTGCCAAGTTAATTTGTGGTCTTTATGAACCTTGGTTAGGAGAAATTTGCTTTGACGGCGTACCCAGAACCCAGATTAAGAGATCCGTTTTGGCAAACTCTTTGGCAATGGTAGAACAAGATATCTTTCTTTTTGCTGGGACAATTCGCGAGAATCTTACCCTGTGGGATTCCACAGTACCACAAGCCGATTTAGTTCAAGCTTGTCGCGATGCCGCTATTCATGATTTTATTGTATCTCTGCCTGGCGGATATGATGCTGTGCTAATTGAAGGGGGCATGAACATGAGTGGTGGACAGCGCCAACGCCTAGAAATTGCTCGTGCTTTAGTAAGGAATCCGTCGGTTTTGGTAATGGATGAGGCAACAAGTGCGTTGGATGCTCAAACAGAACTCGTAATTGATCAGAACTTACAGCGACGCGGTTGCTCTTGTATTATCATTGCACACCGACTCAGCACGATTCGCGATTGCGATGAAATTATCTTGCTCGAACAAGGAAAAGTTGTGCAAAGAGGTACTCATGAGGAGTTATGGCAGTTAGGAGGTAAGTATGCTAACTTGCTGCGTACCGAAGGGTGAATAAAAGGGATATATGGAAGGTGGCTGTTGAACTGGTGAAATTGCTGCTGCAAAAATTATCCGGTCTTTAGGTTTCAAATAAATACAGAAGCATCTGTATTCTAAAATTTCCCTACTAGAAACTGACTTAATTAAGTCTCGACAACAACAATAAGTAAGTCGCTGGTAAAAAACCTAATTATGTAAAGAAAAGTAAAGTTGAGAAAAATATTGCGTAGTAAGCGCTGAAGCGCTTCAGCGCTTACTACGAACTTTCATTTATTCATGCCGACTTACTTAACTTCAATTGTTATATTAAACAAATGGCAAACCGGAGAAAAACACTATGACTACAAGCGTCGAGCGTGCGGTAAAACCCTCTCTCTTTCCAGACCATACTCAATTACCAGACGAAGACGGCACTTTCGTGAAAAATTTTCAAGAGCATCCTCAGAGCATTATTTTAACAGATTCAATTGGTCCTGTTTTAGAAAAAGTTCATCCGGATGGTCAATATGCTATTGGACAAGATTGTGGAATTTACTGGAGAGAAACTGACCCTCCAGAAAAAGGTGCAGAGGCACCTGACTGGTTCTATGTTGGCAACGTACCCCCAACATTGAATGGACAAATTCGACGCTCTTATGTACTTCGACGAGAATATATTCCTCCGTTAATTGCATTAGAGTTTGCTAGTGGTGATGGTTCAGAAGAAAGAGACGCAACACCTTTATCTGTGAACGCAGAAGGAGAAAGCACAAAACCTGGCAAGTTTTGGGTCTACGAAAGAATTATTCATATTGCTTATTATGGTATCTATGAAATCAAAACAGGCAAATTAGAAGTTTACAACTGGGTCAATGGTTCCTATCGTCTCATGCAACCAAACGAACAAGGTCGTTATCTCATTGAGCCATTAGAAGTAGAATTAGGTTTATGGTCAGGAAGTTATCAAAATCAAGCCCAACTTTGGTTACGTTGGTGGGACACCTCTGGTAATATGCTACTGATTGGTAGTGAGCGTGCCGAAATTGAACGTGAGCGTGTCGAAATTGAACGTAAGCGTGCCGAAACAGCAGAAAAAGCACAACGAGATGCAATCCCCCGGCTACTTGAGTTACGATTAGATGTTGAACAAATAGCATCCGCGCTTTCATTGTCTGTGGAAGAAGTTCAGTCCTACATGTGACAATTTATCAACGGTACAGTTCAACATATTAAGTCACAATGATTCCCTCGCTGGCGCATAAGTAGAGATACCAGAGCATATGACAGGCACAGAGCGACGATACAAGAAGTTCTTCGGGCTTATATTGTGTTGAATCGCCCCGGAAAGATGGATCTGACGAGCAATGGATCTGAGGTTTCCCGTCGCTTTGGATATTGTGGTTACGGCTGTATGCGCGATAACTAGCAGTACCTTCCCCAAGATTACCAGTCCAAGTGACGGTAAGCGAATAGACGTGAGTCTTCGTCATTTTTAAGTATTATTTATGATGGGGTGAGTACAATTGCTAACCCTGGCATAACAATTCTAGTAAAGTCCACTGAACAGTATGGTGAAAACTCGGATGTAAAAGTGACAGTTTTAAGTGTATAAAGAAGCACGTACTTCAAAATTCATTAGAACTATATGATAAGATATTCATTCTCTGCTGGATACAAAATTACCTATCTCTCTTCTTATTTTCTTGGCGTCCTTGGCGTTGAAAGACTGCGAGACACTGCTTTTTTCGTCAAGTGACGTGGCGTCAGCCAAGTCGATTCATTAAATTGAAAGAATTCAGGAGCCAGAATCATTAAAAATTTCGTTTAAATTTGATGAAGTGAATATACTAACAGTTATAAATTCTTGATAAATTCTGCATTCTGATGGATGTCTGCTGAATTCTTACATTAAATTAGGTATTTATTCCTGGAAGTGCGAGAGTAAATTGGCATTCAATCAAAATTTTCATAAAAACTATTGAGTGAATGGAAGTTCTGTATCGTCTCAAAAAAAATGAAGTTTTACTGCTAAATGATCCAGAAAAAGTGTGGATCGTAAAAACAGGAATAGTATCAATATTTATAACGAATATCTTGGATGGAATGCCTGTAAGTTTAGAGACACAGAGATCTTCAGATCGACGATATCTCTTTGACGTAAGTACCCTTGAGGCGTTATTTGGTGTGGCAACAGCTCATCAAGAATCTTTAAGTTTAGTGGCAGTAGCTAGGGAAACAACAGAATTATCTCAGATAACAATGGCAGCTTTGGTAGCACAAATATCCTTGGAGGAAGCTAGTGCGATCGCTCTCATAGAAGGTTGGCTTGACCATTTATATCAAATTTCTAATAATAGAATATTAGCTAAAGAAAACCGCTATTTAATCTTAAAAAAGACAGAAACTCTAAATGAAATATCTAATATTTTAGCTGAAATTTATGTTGCTATTATCAATAGTAGAAATTTGCTCAAACAGCAGGAAGATAAAACAGCATTTCACTCTTTTCAAGAACGAGAAGAATTTAACGCTCAGGTCGTAGACTCAGCACTTTATAAGTTAGCCTCTATACTGCAACCAGAACAAGAAACTACATTTCTTCAGTCAGGAACACCTCTACTAGTAGCGGTGGGAGCAGTGGCACGGGCAATGGGAATAACCATCACTTTGCCCACACAATCGGAAGATGTCAGTCGAGTGAAAGATCCAGTAGAGGCTATAGCTCGTTCCTCTCAAATTCGTACTCGTCGTATCACCTTAGAGGGTAATTGGTGGCTTCGTGAGTCTGGTCCTTTGCTAGTTTATACCAAAGAAGAACAGCTGACAATGGCTTTGTTACCAGTAGGTAGCCGTTACATTTTGTTCGATCCGACAACCAGACAAAGCACACCTGTAAATCAGGCGATCGCCGCAACATTGGCACGAGAAGCTTACCAGTTCTACCGCCCTTTACCCAACGTTATCAAAAATGTGATTGCGTTGTTTCAGTTTGGCGTCCAAGGTTATCAAAAAGACATTGGGTTCATTTTAGCAGCTGGGATTGTTGGCTCTTTGCTCGGAATGGTGGTGCCTCAAGCAACAGCCCTTTTGGTTGATAATGCGATTCCAGATAGCGATCTCCGCTTGTTAGGGCAAATAGGAGGAGCGTTGTTAGCACTTGCAGTTGGAAGATCAGCATTTGGGATGTTCCAGGGAATCATTTCGCTGCGAGTTGAAAACGCTGCTGATAGTGCGCTACAGCCAGCAATTTGGGATCGACTGCTGAGATTAAGTCCAGCATTTTTTCGCGAGTATTCCTCTGGTGACTTGCTAAACCGTGCCTTATCGATAAACCAGATTCGTCAGAAACTCTCGGGAGGAACGCAACGTACTTTATTGAGCGGACTGTTTGCCCTACTGAACTTGGTACTAATGTTTGTTTACGACTGGCAACTCGCTCTTGTTGGGGTAGGTGTAGCCCTTTTCACAACTGTTGTCACCACTGTTGCTAGTTTGTTGGTTATACGCCAATTGCGACGACAGCAAGAATTGGATGGTGAGATTAATGGGTTAATTGTACAACTCATTAATGGGGTCGCCAAGCTGCGAGTAGCAATGGCAGAAGAACGGGCATTTGCAGCTTGGGCAGATCGTTACAGTCAGCGCATCAGGCTCAAGGCAGATTTCCAACTTATCAGAGACAACGTTTCAGTATTTAATGAAGTACTTTCCTTAGTCACTTCCGCGTTGCTGTTTTGGTTTGCAGTTGCATCTATTAGTGCGGCTCAAGCGGGAGGATTGACAGTAGGCAAGTTTTTGGCTTTTAATTCTGCCTTAGGCATTTTTATTGGGGGAGTGAGTGACCTCAGCAATACTTTGACTGACATCTTAACAATTGTGCCACTATGGGAGCGAGCAGAACCAATTTTGCAAGCCGAACCCGAATATAATAATACCAAGGCAAACCCAGGCTCGCTAATCGGTCGCGTAGCTTTAAATCATGTTACCTTTCGCTATCGTGTGGATGGGTTGCCGATTCTCAATGATGTCAGTCTCCATGCAGCTCCGGGGGAATTTGTAGCGATCGTCGGACCGTCAGGAAGCGGAAAGTCAACTATACTTCGGTTATTACTAGGATTTGAAACTGCTCAGTCAGGAACAGTTTCTTACGATCGCTTTGACTTGGCAGAACTAGATCTTGAGGCAGTACGAAGACAATTGGGGGTAGTGCTGCAAAATGGTCGCATTGGCACTGGCTCCATTTTTGAGAATATCACTACAGGAGCTTTGGTGTCACATGATCAAGCCTGGGAAGCGGCGCGAATGGCGGGTTTGGCTGAAGATATCCAGCTTTTTCCTATGGGATTACATACTGTTATCAGTGAGGGAGGTACCAATCTTTCAGGGGGACAACGACAACGATTGTTGATTGCTAGAGCGCTTGTCAATCAACCGAAAATTATTTTGATGGATGAGGCAACAAGTTCTTTAGATAACCGTACCCAAGCGATCGTCTCTGAGAGTTTAGATAAGTTAAAGGCTACCCGGATAGTGATTGCCCACCGCCTCAGTACAATCCGCAATGCTAACCGAATTTATGTCATGCAAGCAGGTTGCGTAGTACAAGTCGGTACTTTTGAGGAACTCGTTAACGCTGAGGGGTTATTTGCTCAATTAGTTGCCAGACAAATGGAATAAAATATAGGACTTACGCATCGTACATGTGTACTATACGCAATTGGGGTATTTCACCTATGTTTAGCACTCAAAACAAGAAAGGCAACGAACTTTTCAGGATTATGCAAAGCGCCTGAAACAACTGAATCCCGTACTACACATTATGGTCTATTTGTACAGTGCATAACTCCTAAAATTAATAATAAGGATGAAAACACACGATAGCGTAACTCTTATCAAAGATAAGGACAACAATGTTTCTGCTAAACCATTTGTTAAATGGGCGGGAGGCAAGACTCAGCTTTTGCTAGAGTTAACCTCACGAGTACCTCAAACATTTCAACGATACTATGAACCATTTATTGGCGGAGGAGCACTCTTCTTTTCCCTTCAACCAGAAAAGGCCTTACTTTCAGATATTAATGCTGAACTTATTAATGTCTATAAAGTTGTAAAGAGTAATGTAGAGAAGCTTATCGCTAGCCTAACACAACACGTGTACCAAGAATCATATTTTTATAACATTCGAGAAGCAGACAGAACTACAGAATACACTACATGGGACAGTGTCCAAAAAGCGAGTCGTCTTATTTATCTGAATAAAACGTGCTTCAATGGGCTTTATCGCGTCAACTCGAAAGGACAGTTTAACGCTCCTTTTGGGGATTATCAAAATCCCAAAATCTGTGATCCAGAAAATTTACGTGCCTGTAGTAAAATACTTCAGAGTGCAACACTCACAAGTTGCTCATATTTATGTATAGAAAAACACGTACATAAAGGGGATTTTGTGTATTTCGATCCACCGTATGCTCCCCTCAGCACGACCTCCAACTTTACTAACTATTCAAAGAATGGTTTTAGTACAGAGAATCAAGAGATACTTCGAGATTTATGTGCAAAACTTGACAAAAAGGGTGTCTTTTGGATGCTCTCGAATTCCGCCGCACCACTGATTCTCGATCTCTATAGTGATTACAATATTGAGATGGTGGAGGCTTCACGAACAATTAACTCGAAGGCAGGAAAGAGGGGTAAAATTAAGGAGGTTATTGTCAGAAATTATGACGGGCTATGCGAATAAATCAGGAAAAGTGCTAGAGGCAACAGTCGTTTCACTTTTTACACAGCACGGATTTCAAGAGCTTCCCTTTCGCATCTGGTCAAAATCTCCGCAAAGCTACGGTAATGATATCCTTCTTAGAGATGTACCTTATACTTCTATTTACGGACATAAGGGGAAAACTGAATTTCTCGCACAATCAGCACGTCTCTCCTTAGCTGTTCGTATTGAGTGTAAATGGCAACAATCATCAGGCTCCGTTGATGAAAAGTTTCCTTACCTCTATCTCAACTGCATTTTTGCAATGCCAGAAGACTTTATCATCATTGTATTGGACGGAGGTGGTGCAAAACCTTTGGCAGTATCTTGGTTGAAAAACTCAGCACAAACACGGCATCTCGTGCCAGACGATAAGCCACAAAAGAAAATATTGGTGTTTACCTTAGCAGAGTTTATCATTTGGGCCAATCGAGCGCTTCGTTGACTCTCCTTGAGAATCGCGGACGAAGTTAAAAAGTGACTGAGTCACCTTTTGACTTCGAGGTTTTCTGCAAGTCGTCCTAAATATAAATTATTTACACGCTATAGATAAACCAGTTTAAGCCGTGTAAGCTAAGAATAGGCAAAACTACGAAAAACAAAAACATAACAAAGTGATTAACGCTATAAATTTACAGACTTTGTTGAGTTAAGTGACGAAAGTGACGGCACCCAATAATATTCGATATTGGGTTGCCCGTTAATTTCATTTGTCGCTAGCTTACTAGCTTTGAAGCCATGCTTCTCGTAAAATTTGCAGGCTTTTGTATTCTGTTGCAATGTTTGAAGTGTTAGTCTCTGCGGACAAATTTCTTTAGCTTTATTAAGTAGATCAGAACCGATACCTCGATTTTGATATACATGATCTACAAAAAGCTGGTTTAATTCCTGCGTCTCTTGAATGACTAACACCAAGCCGACAATCTGATTTTCAAGTTCGGCAAGCCAAACTTCCCCTCGTCTTGCAAGGTCATTATGGAAACGTGCTTTCCATGTATGATATGGCTGCGGATGTTGAAGATTAGGAAATGTCTGATGCCAAGTTCGATACCAAAGTGGGACAGTGTTTTCCAAATCGTTCGGGACATAAGCTCGAATTGTTACCACTTTTGTCGTCAGTTTTTCGATAATTATCGATCTCTTCAATGATCGCCCTAAATAAATGAAATGTGTTATTTTCTTTGCGGTCGCATTTCATATTTTATATTTTTTGTCAATGCGTAACTCCTAAAATATAAAGTGAATATCATTAACTTTTTGTTTATATAGCTGTTTGTGCCTGCGATTAGCTTGACTTTTACCTGTGCCTATCGGCTTGCGCGGAGGAAAATACCGATGTTAGAGCCAGACTGGTTGATTAAGCTTTAGCTATAAGTGAAAACTGGGGTGCAATGCATGGCGTTCTGATCGCAATCAAAAACATTAAAACCCTCGCCATACCACTCTGTGGTATAGCAATGGGTTATTGAGTTGCAGGGCGGGGGTTAAGGGCTTACTGTTCTAAACGAAGTACCGCCATAAAAGCTTCCTGCGGAACATCTACAGTACCTACGGCTTTCATTCGCTTTTTACCTTTTGCCTGCTTCTGTAAGAGTTTCTTCTTCCGGCTAATATCACCACCATAGCATTTAGCAAGTACGTCTTTTCGTAAAGCCGGTACATGTTCGCTGGCGATAATTTTACTGCCGATCGCAGCTTGAATTGGGACTTTGAATTGATGGCGGGGAATCAATTCTTTGAGTTTTTCTGCCATTGAGCGCCCGACATTATAAGCTTTGTCTCTATGGACAATCATCGCCAAAGAATCTACCGGATCGCCATTAATCATGATATCCAGTCTGACTAAAGGATTCTCTTGATAACCTATTAAAGAGTACTCCATGCTTGCATACCCGCGTGAGCGAGACTTCATTTGGTCAAAAAAGTCGGTAACAACTTCCGCTAAGGGTAACTCGTAAGTTAGCGTGGTGCGTCCTTGGGCAAGATATTTCATGTCTTTAAATACACCACGTCGATTTTGTGACAACTCCATTAAAGTCCCGACGTAAGTTTCTGGTGAAATCATTTCTACTTTGACGTAGGGTTCTTCAATTTTTTCTCGTTCGTTGGGAGAGGGTAAATGACTGGGGTTGTCGATGAACAATACATCACCCTTATTGGTTGTCACCTTGTAAACTACAGAGGGAGCTGTGATAATTAAATCTAGGTTGTACTCTCGTTCCAGGCGTTCTTGCACAATTTCCATATGCAGCAAACCTAAAAAACCACAACGGAAACCAAACCCCATTGCACTCGATGTTTCTGGTTCGTAGTGCAGTGCTGCGTCATTAAGTTTTAGCTTTTCTAAAGATTCCCGCAAGTCTTCAAATTGATCTGCATCGATGGGGAACATCCCGCAGAACACCATTGGATTCGCTTCAGTGTAACCGGGCAAAGGCGCTGATGCTTTAGCATTAACTAAAGTCATTGTGTCTCCTACCCGTGCATCAGCAACAGCTCTAATCGACGCAGCTAAATAACCTACTTCTCCAGCATGTAGTTCCTCAACTGGCTTTTGCGTGGGAGAAAGGACACCTAACTCGTCAATTTGGTACTCTTTTTCCGATGCCATGAGATAGATGCGATCGCCATTCTTCAATGTACCATCCATCACTCGAAAATACACGATCACTCCACGATAGCTATCATAGTAACTATCAAAAATCAATGCCCGTAGAGGTTCTTTAACTGTGTTGCTTGGAGATGGTACACGCTGAACAATTGCTTCTAAAATCTCATCTATCCCAATTCCCTCTTTAGCAGAAGCTTTAATCGCATTGCTACAATCCAAACCGATAATTTCTTCGATTTCGCCGATCACCCTGTCTGGATCTGCTCCAGGCAGATCGATTTTATTCAAAACTGGGATGATTTCTAAGTTATGCTCTAAAGCTAAATAAACATTTGCCAGAGTTTGTGCCTCTACACCCTGAGAAGCATCTACTACCAATAGCGCGCCTTCACAAGCAGCAAGACTGCGAGACACTTCATAAGAGAAATCCACATGACCCGGAGTATCAATAAGATTCAGCACGTACAGCTGATTGTCCTTTGCCTTGTAGTTCATGCGAGCGGCTTGCAGCTTGATTGTAATTCCGCGCTCCCTCTCCAAATCCATGTTATCCAGAAACTGTTCCTTCATCTGCCGCTCGCCTACTGTACCTGTAACTTGTAGCAAGCGATCAGCAAGGGTAGATTTTCCATGGTCTATATGAGCAATAATACAAAAATTCCGAATGCGAGCTACGGGAACGTCAGTCATAAACTTCTTTGCTTTAGCAGTAACTAAAGATAAAAGAGCAATATACTTAATGTATTTTAATGCTTTCTTAGCTAAGACGCATTATAGAAGAGGAGAGCGACATCAGTCTTGAGTAGAGGGAGCGTACAATAAACATCAAGAGGCGAAAATACAGAGATCGTACTATTTCGTAGAAATGCCTAATAAAATTGTTAGCCTCAACCTCTCGACTTCGCCAGTTTCCCCATATGTAGCAATCTTAAAGTTAAATAGTATAAGGAGCTACTGCAACTTGCAGTAAAACCACCGCGAACAGAATTACTTGACAAAGCCTTTGAGAAACCAAATCCCAAGTGTATCACCTTATGAATATGAAAGACAAAGCTACCGATGCTGAACAAAGACTAGCTGATAAGGTAGAAATTGCGATTCGTTTAGATTCGGAGTTACTAGAACAGATTCAGCATTTGACCAACGATCCCAGTAAAGTTATAGAGGTAGCAATCCGCCAGTGGTTGAGAGGTGAAACACCAAGAGATGATGAACTGACGCGCACACCAATTCACAAACCTCTACCTCCTCGCGGCGAATGGAATGATTAAATTGGTAAGCATTCAGATGTTAGCAGTTGTAACCAAACTGCCCTGCTATTCCTCCTACCACACTCGTCAAGCATAACGTTGATGAGCGACTCTCAAGAAACTCTCGTCAAAAACATGGTTTTTTGTGAAAGCAGGTGAGTGTGTCGCAAGGCAATATATCAGTAGGAAGAAGGAGTTTGTGTAATAAGTAGTAGGTAGTATGCTGCCAGTCGCATGCTCCTAACAGGATTGGTTGAAGAAAAACTTAGAACTCTTCAGATAAGAAATTAAAATCAGAGAATGTAAGAGCGTTAAGGATAAAAACTGAAAACGCTCTTGCAGATGACTCAGGCATACATTTCTTTTATGAGAGATTAGGTAACTATCTGTGATGTACTCAGTTTTAAATTCTGAGTTGTAACAACTAAGTTTTACGTTATCTAATGGTAAACTTTCAAACATACTGCCTAATACTTACCGAATAATTTAAAAGAGAGCATTGCTCTCTAAATTTGCGACATAAGTCTACAGGTGAAATTTAGTTAAAGCGTAGAACGTAGTTCTCAAGAGGCTCTTAACCTGATACAACTTCTCTTCGACGATGTGTGTATGCGTAATTCGCGTTAGAGATGTAACAAAATTTGCCCTTTTTTTGGAAATATTCGACTTGGCGGACGGTTTTAACCAGATAACGTATCAGATCCGATGTTATATATATTGAACCTGTTCTTACCAATAGCTCCTTACTCCTATAAATATTGATATAACAGCTAAAAAAAATTATGGTCAGAGAATAAAAAACATGTAAAAATTAGCTTAATGTAAAAATTTATGCCAAACTTTAGACAGCATTTAGCCAAATTGTTTAAAGTTACTGTTTGTTTATCCAACTCGAGTTCGAGTCATGAGTATTACTGCTAATTCTAAACTGTCAAATTCATCTAAGAATCAGGAAGCTATTACCAGTAACACTAATGGTTCTCTGGCTTCTTTAGGATCAGAGTTGGTATACACCCAAGATAGAACAGGGCGTTACTTAAGCTTCTGTTGGCAAAACAGTGAGAAACTGGGTTTTGACACTAAAGAAACAATCAACGACCTAAATAAAGCGCCAACTTTGGCTCCAGTGGAAAAAGTTGTCTATTTGGAAAAGTTGCAACAAATTTTAACAACTTTAGTTCCAGAGAGGTTTGAGTGTTGGTTTCGCTACCGTCAGGAGTTGTATGAGTTGGAGCTAATAATGACTCCAATTCTACCAACCGTCGGAAGCATCGCCACGACAGTTTTGGTTATGGGTAGGCTCCTTAGTGCAACGACAGCTAGCAAAAAAGTCAAAGCTGTATCACAAAAGCCCACACAACCAGAATTAGCTTCACGTTCACAGCAACACCATTCGTTAATCAACCAAATTACCAGAAATATTAGCCGGACATTAGATCTAGATATTATTTGGCAACAAACAGTTGATAGTCTAGGTCAAGCATTACAATTTGATCGTTGTATTATCTGTCCCTACAAACCTTTCAGTGGCCAAGTACAGGTGATAGCTGAGTATCACTTGCCAAAAGTAGGTTCAATGCTTGGTGTAGAAATAGATATAGCTTCTTTCCCTGCTTTTGCTCAGGCTTTAGAAACTCAAGAACCGCTTTTCGTAGAAAACTGTCAACATCATCAATTCAACGGGCAGAACATCTTAGTAGTTGCAACTTGTTATAAAGGTCAAGCTAACAGCTTGATTGCCGTGACTCTTGATGACAACTGTAGTGGGGTAACAGCATTGGATCTGGAATTAGCAAAAGATGTGGCAGATCAATTAGGAACGGCGATCGCTCATGCCACCTTATATCAAGAAATCGGAGTAGCAAGTCAACAAGCCGAAGACGCAACCCGTCGCATTAGAGAGTTTTTGGCTAATGTAACGCATGAACTTAGAACGCCACTCAACGGCATCATTGGATTTTTAAAGCTCATTTTAGAGGGTATGGCAGACGATCCAGAGGAACAAGAGCAATTCCTCAACGAAGCATATAAATCGTCAATTTACCTGCTTGATATTATCAATGACATTTTAGATATTGCGAGAATTGAATCAGGCAAAATGGAACTTGAGTTAAGTTCAGTCAAATTAGACGAGTTATTTAATGATGTAGAAAACTTCATGCGTCTTCAGGCAGAACAGAAATCCATCAGCTTCCACATGCAAATGCCAGATACTTGTGATGAAATTATGCTCCTAGGTGACTATCAGCGTCTCAAACAAGTAATGCTCAACCTCCTCAGCAACGCTATCAAATTTACTCATGAAGGTGGCATTACTGTCAGTGTTGATCTCGTTCGGAAAAAATTAGCATTTCATGACCAGCAATTTCCCGGTATGGTGAGAGTACGTGTCGCAGATACTGGTATTGGTGTTTCTCTAGACAAACAAGATAAACTATTCCAATTATTCTCTCAAGTGGATGGTTCCCGCACTCGGCAATACGGTGGTACTGGCTTGGGATTGGCAATATCTCAGAAACTTGTAGAAGCAATGGGCGGTGAGGTGAATTTTTACAGCTTGGGTGAAGGACTTGGTTCAACAGTTACGTTTACAGTACCCCTCTACCAACAACCAGTTATGGTTTCACCTTCGGAAACGAACTCATCAGAACAATCCTGAATATTGAGTGCACTAGTCAACAGAAATGAGAGCGCCTTTTTTTTTATTAGGGGACGAATTATTTGAGATTTAACTACTAACACTCAATAATTATTGTCCTTCTTATACCAAAGTTAACCTTGGTAAATTAAGATGCTGGCAGTCACACGCAACAAACGACAGCCACATCTTTAGGAATAGATAACATGAAAATCCCTCGTCTTCTATTATTAGTCGGTTTGTGCTTATGCTTACTTTTGTGGATCAAACCCTTAGAAGCACAGGAAAATCAAACTACATCAGGAGCAGGCAATATTAATGCCACTATCCCAGATCAGACAGTACTGGGCGCTGGTAATACTGATGCTGTTAGCATCGCGCAAAAATCTCCTTTGGTGCAGTCAGCTCACAATTTCCTGGTACAACAAACTCAGCAAATTCAAGATGCTAATCTTAGAAAAGTAACACGCGATGCAATTAACAACCCCAAAACCTGCATTGTGCATAGAGCTGGGCTGAGTAATAGCCAGAAGCAAAACATCTTACAGCAATTGCTAGATGCGGGCTTAGTAGATCCTGCAGACGATAGTACATTTCCTGGCGGACTAATTGCTGGAGTCTTTCCGCCAGTAAACAACGATGGCAGCGCCTGTCCTCAACTTCCTCAACCATTTTACTCTGCTCCCGGAAGCGGTAATAATAGTCACCATGCCTACCCAGGAGGGTTGTCAGTGCATGAAGCTTTCAATAATTTGAGTGGCTTAAGCTTTGCTAATAATTATCGACAGATCTATGGTCAAACTGGTAAAGACGGTCTACCAATTATCAAACCATTCAACTACAGAAGTTCAGATATATATCTCAGCGATGACTTAATCAGTGCGGCTCCAATTTGGCATGACTGGGCTAAGCCAATTGTCTTCCAGTGGTATGCTGACGGTACTGAATTTAGGGAATTGAACTTTGGTGGTAATGGCAGAACCGACCTTTACGGTGCAACGGGAGATTCCAGAACTGGTGGACATCACATTATTGGTTTGGCAGAAACGATGAAGCGTGGTTTGTCCCCTGAATTTGTGATTACTCAAGCTTCCGCCCACTCTGCACCAACTCTCGGTAATGAATATAAAGTTGTTAACTGGTTGCGTACTGCCGCAATTTTGGCTCAAATTGACCCTGTATCACAAGGTTACTTGTTCGTGGATAGCCAAAACCGTCTGCGTCTACCTCCTGTACGCAAGCTTGGCAGTATCGATCTTACAGCAGCAACGTCAGGGCAAACTAACTTACTAGCTGAGTATGCCCTGCATAACCTCTCAGATGCCGACTTCGTTTTGACAATTCCAGCTATCACTATTGACCAAGTACTTCTAAGTACGATCGCACCTCAATTCGGCTACAATCCTCAAGATACAAGCACCTACGTTAATCGATTCCGCAATCCCGTACTTAGTTATCTATCTGCCGAAAGGTTGATGATTATTTATGGTAACAATGGAATTGAAGGAGTAGTTGCAGAAGTTAATAAACTGAGCAAGCGAAAAATTATCTAGAACTATCATATAGCATAAAAACTCTCAATGGTGAACTCGATATGATATCTAGCTCACCATTTTTTATTAAATCTTTGCGACAAATAATTTTTTATCAAGCAAGAATTATAGTCATCCGTGGAAAAGTTGTGTAAATTAAAAGTCGTTTTCACAAACGATTTATGATTGCTATGGCAATAAGTTTGCAATCTGTGTATATAAAATAGTTACGAAAGGAATTGACATTCAAATTCTGTATTTTCCGTTGGAGTGTCTTATATCTTGCACCTGGAAATTTGAATGTCAATTCCTTGACTAAGTGCCAAATCTTTCAAGCTTTCAATATCCTGTAAAAGAAGTAACACTACCAACCAAATGTGGAAATATAGTAAGGATGTGCGATTTCTGCGGCTTGTCCCCAATCAGGAAAATTTGTCTTGGCGATCACCTGTACAAGCATCTGTCCCTATTCTCGCTATCGCTTACGCCTTTTCACTGATTTTTCAGTGATTTATATTGCATGCTCTTACGTAATCTTTTGTTCAACCTAACGTAATTTTTTTGTACCATTTATTCGTGTACTCCTGGTTTATACCGTAGGTGCAAGATCTGAGCCTCCTACAGGCGCGATTAATGCTCCCGCAAAATATGAACCGTGCACATTTTTATGAGATTTCTGAAAGCCTTACTGTATAAAGATTATAAAATGTACAAGTTAAAAGTCGATAGAAGTGCATATATAACATTTTAAAAAATACTCTTGTTCAAAAAATGTCAATCATTTTGCAAATTACGCTTTATGCTTGAAGTAGACTCTATCAATTTATGAATATAAAGCGATGAAATTAGCACATGCTATTTTAGGAGTTTTTGTGGGAAGTCTGTCTTTCTTGACTGTTTCACAAAATGCTCAGGCTTCGTATGGTGATTGGGATCAATACCGTTATGAGCATACGAATGATCGTTATCAGGACTATGATCGCGATCAGCATAGGCGAGATTATAACCGTGATTATGACCGTGGGCGTGGGTATGATCATGAGCGGTATCGTGATTATGATCACCATCGGAGGCATCGTTATGAAGAAGGCAGGAACGAAGGTTCTGTCCGTGTTAATTGGTAGTTGAAAGTTTAGCCTTATGAACTACCCCGAATCGCTTTAAATCTATTGTCCAAAGTATGCTTCAACCTAATTTTCTTAGTAAAATCAGGTTGAACATCAGTAGTTTTCACAATAGAGAGTGCTTTTTTTATAACCTTCATAGAGACGCCTTCCAACAGAGCGTCTCTATACATGATTGATAGTTTAGCTTTCATTAGAATTCCTAATATCTAAATCTACCTGAGCCGCAAGGAACTTACCTTCATCTAGTAGATATTCCAGAAAAGTACGAGCGACAATGGACAGTTGTTTAGTGGCTGGGTAGACAACATACCAATGAAGTTGGAGCGGTAAGCCTTCAACATCTAGGATAGAAAGTGGTCCTTTCGCACCTTCGAGTGCTAAAACATACCTTGATAATATTGATACTCCTAAACCACCTACAATTGCGTGCTTAATAGCCTCATTACTACCTATTTCCATCTCCACTTTAAGAGTAGCCTCGTTTTGGGTAAAGAAATTCTCCACTGCCATCCGAGTACCAGAACCAGATTCACGCATAATAAAAGGCTCTTCAGCAAGGCGCTGTAAAGGAATATTTTTCTCTTGAGCCAATGGATGGTTGTGTGGAGCGATCGCAACTAAAGGATTTTCCAGAAATGGACAGAGATTGATATCAAGATTGGACGGCAGTTGTCCAAGAATATAGAGATCGTCACGATTTTCCGTCAAGCGTTCCAGTAAACTCTGGCGGTTGGTGACTTTGAGAAAAATTTTAATTCCTGGATAAGATTGACGAAACGTTCCCAACAAACGCGGGACAAAATATTTAGCAGTTGTAGTCACCGCCAGTCGTAAATTTCCCTGCTTTAGTCCTTTGAAATCTGCCAAAGTCATTTCCAGTTGGGATAGTCTATCAGTAATACCTTGAGACACATTCAAAACTTCCTTACCCGCATCCGTCAGGTAGAGACGCTTACCAACCACCTCAAACAACGGCAAGCCAACTGCTTTTGTCAGCTGTTTAATCTGTTGAGAAACGGTAGGTTGAGTCAGAAAAAGTTCCTCTGCAGCACGAGTAAAGCTACCAGAGCGAGCGAGTGCTTCAAAAACTTCTAACTGATGAAGAGTTATATGCTTCACTATACATTCACCTTAAAGTCACAACTATAGAAGATTTCTATAAGAATAATAAATATTTATTGTTTTTAACTATATACATTTAAGTGTACTATCAGTTCAATGGCAAAACAGGCTACTAAAAACTGCCATAAAAAAAGTTCCCAGTCATAACTGGGAGTTATTTAATAGTTGAGGACATTGCCCAACTTTAGCCAAAATTGAGCTAGGGATAAATTTGTAGTTGTTCTTGACAGTTTTAATCTGCTTAAAATTTGAGAGGTTATCCGAATGAACCAGCTCTTTCTTCAGAGTATCTGGTTAGTGCCTTGCTATGCCTTAATTGGTGCACTTGCCGCTTTACCTTGGTCACCAACAGTGATTCGTCGCACTGGACCAAGACCTGCAGGTTACGTAAACTTGTTGATGACTTGCTTGGCTTTCACTCATAGTTTGATAGCTCTTTTCCTCTCTTGGCATGCACCGTCGCAACAGATGTCTTTCAGTTGGTTAAGTACAGCTGGCTTAAATCTCACTTTGGATTTAGACATTTCCTCCGTGAGCGTCGCTGCTATGGTCTTAGTCACAGGGTTAAATTTGCTAGCGCAGATTTACGCGGTAGGATACATGGAAATGGACTGGGGTTGGGCACGCTTCTACTCCTTGTTAGGGCTATTTGAGGCCGGGATGTGTAGTCTAGCTTTATGTAATTCTTTGTTTTTTAGCTACCTAATTTTAGAAATCCTGACCTTAGGGACTTATTTGCTCGTGGGTTTGTGGTTTTCTCAGCCATTAGTTGTTACGGGGGCACGCGATGCATTTTTAACAAAGCGGGTGGGAGACTTGCTGCTATTGATAGGCGTGCTCGCTTTGTGGCCCTTAGCCGGAACGTGGAACTATTCCGAACTCGCCGAGTGGGCACAAACAGCTAACTTAGATCCGAAAATAGCTGCAGTAGTAGGTTTATTATTAATTGCTGGTCCGATGGGCAAGTGTGCCCAGTTCCCGCTACATCTATGGTTAGATGAAGCGATGGAAGGACCTGTTCCCAGCACTATCTTGCGGAATTCGGTGGTAGTAGCAACTGGTGCTTGGGTACTTATTAAGCTTCAACCTGTACTTAGTTTATCACCGATAGTTTCTACTGCAATGGTAGTTATTGGTGTTATAACAGCAGTTGGTGCTTCCTTAATCGCGATCGCCCAAATTGACATCAAACGCTGCTTATCATATTCCGTTAGTGCCTACATGGGTTTAGTATTCATTGCTGTAGGAACGCAGCAAGACGAAGCTGCACTTTTATTAGTACTCACTCATGCTATAGCATCAGCACTATTAGTGATGAGTACAGGTGCAATTGTGTGGAACAGTATCACTCAAGACGTTACTCAGCTAGGTGGACTTTGGTCGCGTCGTCCAGTATCGGCATTAGCTTATATAGTCGGAACTCTAGGACTAATTGCTTTTCCACCGTTGGGTAGCTTTTGGGCATTACTGGAATTGGCTTCAAGACTGTGGGAAAAGCAACCGATGCTGGTGTCCGTCGTCATTGCAGTTAACACTTTGACAGCTTTCAGCTTAACCAGAGAGTTTAGTTCAATTTTTGGTGGTAAATCCAAGCAAATGAGCGAGCGATCGCCTGAAGTGAGTTGGCAAATGGCTCTACCCATGATTATTTTGCTCGGCTTTACTCTTCATTTACCGTTAGTGCTACAGAGCTTATCACTGCTACCCAGTTGGGCAAACCTCAATAAAGATGTCGCACTTTTACTGATGTGGTCAAGTATTTTCGGTTGCAGTATTAGTGCCGTAATTTATCTTGGTGATTTTATTCCCAAACCTGTTCGCTTCCCCATAAAAGCTTTGCAAAACTTGCTTGCCAATGACTTTTATACTCCCCAACTATATCGGCTGAGCATAGTTTTAAGTGTTGACTTCATCTCTAAACTTGCCGACACAATTGATCGCCTAGTCATTGATGGCATTGTCAATATGATTGGCTTGGCTTCCATTGGTAGTGGGGAGAGTCTTAAGTATAGTAACTCCGGACAAACTCAGTTTTATGCACTCACTGTGCTACTTGGAATAAGTCTTTTAGGAATAACTATCACCTGGCAATATTGGGGAGAAAAATTCTTAAATTTAGTGTTTTAGTTCTGATCATCACTAAAAAAATAACAGTGGATCGGGAGTAACTGTCAGCTTTACCATAACAAGTTTTATTTTGGAGTCAATTGCTCTATGCTTAGTATCTTAATTTGGCTGCCGATTTTAGGGGCGGCTGTCATTGGTTTCTGGCCGAGTGCTATCTTCACAAACCGTACTCGCTTAGTATCACTTATCGTTACTGGGCTAGTTGTCATCTGGAATCTTTTCATCTTACTGAAATTTGATATCAGTAATCCGGGAATGCAGTTACAAGAATATTTACCTTGGAATGAAACTCTCGGGTTGAGCTATAAATTAGGGGTTGATGGTCTCTCGGTGTTGATGCTGCTATTAAATAGTCTCTTAACTTGGATTGCTATTTATAGTAGTAATAAACAAACTGAACGCCCCCGGCTTTTCTACTCCCTCGTCTTATTAGTAAGTGGTGGTGTTGCCGGAGCATTTTTGACAGAAAACTTACTATTGTTCTTCTTGTTCTACGAATTAGAATTAATACCTTTCTATCTGCTGATTTCGATTTGGGGAGGTGAAAAAAGAGCCTATGCTGGTATCAAATTTCTACTCTATACTGCTGTTTCGGGAGCTTTGATTCTAGCTGCATTCTTCGGCATGGTGTGGCTCACGGGTTCGACTAACTTCAATTATGATGCACTCCCAACCCAAACCTTACCAATAACACTGCAAATCATCTTACTTATAGGAATCGTGGTAGGCTTTGGTATCAAAATTCCCTTAATTCCTTTTCATACCTGGTTACCGGACGCTTACGTCGAAGCTTCAGCGCCTATTGCCATTCTTCTTGGTGGAGTGCTGGCAAAGTTAGGAACCTATGGCCTTTTGAGGTTTGGGATGGGAATGTTTCCTCAAGCTTGGAGTATTTTGGCACCCAGCTTAGCAATTTGGGGAGCAGTCAGTGCGATTTATGGTGCTGTGATTGCGATCGCTCAAAAAGATATCAAGCGCATGGTGGCATACAGTTCCATCGGTCATATGGGTTATATATTGGTAGCTGCAGCAGCTAGCACTTCCTTAGCACTCGTTGGCGCAGTTTCTCAAATGTTTAGTCATGGCATTATCCTAGCCATCCTCTTCCTTTTGCTTGGAGTTGTAGAAAGCAAAGTTGGCACCCGCGATTTGGATAAACTTAATGGCTTGATGAGTCCTGTACGCGGTTTGCCTTTAATAAGTGCCCTGCTAGTTATAGGTGGTATGGCTAGCGCTGGTATTCCTGGGATGATTGGATTTATCGCTGAATTTATTGTCTTTCAAGGCAGTTTCTCCACTTTTCCCATACCTACACTGTTATGTGTCGTAGCTAGTGGTTTAACAGCAGTTTACTTCGTTATCCTGCTAAATCGCACCTGTTTTGGCAGACTTGATAACCAATTGGCGTATTATCCCAAAGTCTTGTGGTCAGAAAAAATACCAGCTCTCCTATTGGCTGTTTTAATCTTCTTCTTAGGAGTACAACCTACCTGGTTAGTATGTTGGAGTGAACCAACCACAACAGTAATGGTTGCTGCAATTCCTCCAATAGAGAAAGCTATCACTCCTCAAGTCGCAGTCCTCAACAAATAAGTTGGTTAATTGTTGGTTGTAAGGCGTTAATTGTTAGAAATTCTTCATTAAAAGTCATTAGTAAAACATGACTGACTTTAGGATTTTTATAAACAAGCGAATAACTAAAAATTTTAGTTAAACAATCATAGACTGACTTAAAAAGACCAAGCAGAAATTACCTGTGAACATTACAAATACATAACAAAGATGATACAGTTTTTAGAAACAATATCTGATAAATTACCTCCTTCTACTCATGAATTTGCTCCAGTCATTCATCGTTTAGAAGCGGGGGGTGCAATGCTACCGGATACTCCAGAGAATTTGATGCAAATTATCGGCCTTTACAAAGCTTATGCCGTACCGATGGATTTCTACTGGCGTGACCTCCTATACATTGCTGAACGTGTCTTTTTAAACCCATTTGCCTTTTTTAAATATTTCTTGCCTAAAGAGTATTTAGATCTTCACAACCACTACGCAGGAGACGATGCGGATTTACGAATTTGGCGTGGAGAAGCTACTGCCCATGCCGAACTCTTAGCATTTATGGAAAAAGGTGAAACTTTCAAAATGCCCAAGCTCATGCACCACTTGTGGCATGACAGAATCAATATGGAGTTTGCTGAAGCCTGTATGCGAGCTATGCTTTGGCATAGAAAAATGGGTGGAAAATTCGACCCTTATTTAGATACTGACGAATATAGGGCAAACGCAGATAGGGCGATAAAAGCTTACTTTCAAGGTAATCCCATGATGTTGGGACTTTATAAGCTGTTCCCAGAAATGTTTATTGAACAAGTAAGGCAATTATCTTACTACAGTAATTTGGGATTGTTCTGGGAAGTGATGGCTCCGGTTTTCTTTGAAATGAGCGATCGTTATGACGCAGGAGAAATCAAAAGCGTCCCTGAAGCAATGAACTTTATCGTGAACGGCATCTTCGCAATTGCAGGGCGTCCGATCTATCATCACGTCCACATTCGAGGAGAAGTCTACGAAATTGTTCCAAAATCTTGTGGTTTCATGTGGTTGTACGAAGCAGCATTACCTTACGTAGAAGCTGTTTTCTATCGAACTGCTCCGTTTCGGGGAACAAAATCTTACAATGCTCAGGCTAAGCAAGTTCCCAACGATCAAAAAGACTTCCACTACGGAATTCTTTACGCTGATGTCTTTCCAGTAGGTACAGCTGGTATTCCACCAACATTACTGATGCAAGACATGCTCCACTTTTTACCAAAGTATCTCGTAGATTACTATCAGCAACATTGCCGTGGCGAAGATGACATGCTGATCCAACTAGGTATCAGTTTCCAACGCTCAATGTACGTTGTTACTTCTGCAGTAATTCAAGCATTGCGGACTGCACTTCTCTATCCCTTAGACGATCCTAATCCAAAACACCTCCAAGCAAATCGGGCTTTCTTTGAATCTCAGATAGACAGATTTAACCGTCCTGAAGCCCGTCTACGAGATGTTCAATCACAGAATTACAGGTAGCGATGTCAGGAGCAAGGGGCAAAATCATCACCCCTGTCTTCGCTCCTCGTATAGCAATCCGCACATCCTCTCTTTCCTTTCTTGGCGTTCTTGGTGTCTTGGCGGTTCATTCCAAAAATAATTTTCACGACTCCACGCATTGCCATATGTTCTATCATGTACCTCAAGTGAAACACATGGCTGACATTGTTGATATTGCAGTAAGCGCAGGTTCTTTCCAAACCTTAGTCGTAGCTGTTCAAGCTGCTGGTTTAGTAGACACGCTTAAAACCCCTGGCCCTTTCACTGTCTTTGCACCAAACGATGATGCATTTGCTAAATTGCCAGCAGGAACCATAACAACCTTAGTACAGAATATTCCACAATTAGCGAGAATATTAACGTATCATGTCGTTCCTGGCAAGTTCATGGCAGCTGATATTGCCAAACTCAATTGCTTAACTTCTGTTGAAGGATCTGAACTGAGGATTGATACCACACATGGATTTGAAGTCAAAAATGCCACAGTCATAGCACCAGATATTGAAGCCGATAACGGTGTCATCCATGTGATTGATACAGTGCTTCTGATGGGCTAATATCATGTCTATTAGCACAACCATGCGGAAAAAACCCCTTCCCGCTTATGGCTGACGCTTTTTGCTCTCCTCCCTGCTTGCCTACAGTGTACACACAACTCTTGAAAATCCACCTAACACTTGGTTTCGTCACCCTAGCTTGCGGGGAAGGATGTGATATTAATTATATTTTACTGTTAACGTTTCCTGGCTGGTTAACCTCGACAGCTTGTAGAAGATGAAATCTACGTTATATACATCCATGAGCTAGAAGAAGTCATTGTCACTTGCGCTGCTTTAGTCAATGTCAATTTCGGATTGTTGCGAGGGTCAGTTTCTCTATTAGTTGATTTTTTAAGCTTTCAAAATAGTTAACAGTATCTTCAAGTTCAGATGCTTTTGCATAGCGAATCAATGGTTCTATCAGCCAAGCTTCTGTAGGTGTCATTTCCGGCTCTAAGGTTCCCTGCCGTATTTTAGTATCTACCCATTGTATGCTAGAGGGAATATGAGATGCATGAACATGAGAGGTTTCCATCAATTGATCGAGAATTACCTCAAAATTTTCATCTTTTCCGTAAACCTTAATCATTTGTCCGACTTTAAATACATGGGAAGCTAACTCGCGGATTTCAGGTTGATGAGAATTTGCTAATATATCACCAATTGTTAAAACCTTGAAGTTACCTTGAGCATCGATTGACATTAATTGCCCTAGCAAATTTGCGCTGAGGTTAACCAAGGCTTTATCAAATTCTATACGGGTGGGAGAAACATTGGGAGCAAGTTCAAACCATGCTCCTTTTGCCGATAAAATTTCACAACAACGTTCTCGTGAGATCAAGTCTCCTCCAGTGATTTGGGTACGTCCTCTTGGTCCTGGTCGGTAAATTGTATCACCCTTGCTACCTTCCCGTACACCAGTTTGAATTGTTACTCCTCGTAAAAATCGGGAGACGATTCGAGGCATAATATCGGGCCAAAGATCGGGTAAACGACCAAATAAAGTCGCTTCTTCGATTTTTTCAATGAATATTTGTCGAAAACGTTGAAAGTAGATGCCGTTAGAAGATAAAATAAGATAGGGAAAGGGTATTTCTGGTTGTAATAGTTCTCCTTGTTCGGATATGAGGATGAGTAATTCGACAGTAGTGGTAATGACGCTTAAAAGTTGGTCAGGATTGGGACAGATAATGACTATTTCTGGAAGAAAACCTAACTGATAGCAGCTAAGAAGATCGGGTTTAAGGATTTTAGTAGTAGG
Source organism: Rhizonema sp. PD37 (assembly GCA_029379215.1). GTDB lineage: Bacteria > Cyanobacteriota > Cyanobacteriia > Cyanobacteriales > Nostocaceae > Rhizonema. The sequence continues at coordinate 37,511 of JAQYWO010000012.1, read as the reverse complement.
TAAATAGTTGATAGTTTCCTTATTGGCGATCACAATTTCTCCGCTTGTTTTCAAAAACTGGGAACTACCAGAATTTCTTCTTTCAAGAAAATAAATCTGATCATCTACTTGTGTAAGTTGGTTAGTGAGATGATAAAAAAAACTTACCCCTAGTGCGCCTGCAGGTAGGATTCCCACACTATCCTTGATTAGGGAAACCACTGTTAGCTCTCCTTAATTGCAGTTATGACTTGATATGCTTTATCTAGATCGGAAACTTTAAGGATGAGGTGCATTTTTTCCCCTGAACGGACAGAACTACCATAAGTATATTCAATATTAATTTTCGCATCTGTCATCGCTTGGGTTAATCGTGCTAATTGACCTAAACCATCGGTAATTTCAACAGCAACGATCTCTGCCTCAATTACGTAAAATCCCTGTGAAACAAGTAACTTTTTACATGTCACAGGTTCACTAACAACTATGCGAATCAAACCTTGCTCAATACAATCAATTAGTGATATGGCTTCGATATTGATATTCTGATTTGCGATCGCACTACTCACCGCAGCTAAACGACCAGGATAGTTTTCTAAAGCTATGGTTAGTTGTCGTTGGATTTGGCAATGCATAGGTAATAATATGATTTATCTAACTATCAGAGTATCTGTTGAATTTCAGTAGCAGCTTCAGTAAGACTTTGCTTTTCACCACCAGTATAGTAATTTTCTTGTACGTAGTTACTTTGTATACTGTAAACCGTTAAAAGCTCAACCCCTCTCCAACCCTCTCCCTGTTCATGGGGAGAGACTTAAGAAGCTTTTTTCTGCTGGAAAAAGTAAAGTTCCAAACAGTTCACAGTATATATGCTCATTGTAATTACCGTCACCCAAATTAATATTACGATATCTACTTATGGGCTACGCCTACGCCAGCTATTATATCTCGTTGATTATAAATCTGCTTATTATCACCTTGAGAAGCTTGTATCCCGCCATGCATTGTGCCACTGCTTACATTTTGGGAAATTCTACCAGGGTTGTTAGCCAGAAAACATACTGTTTATATTGAGCTACTGTTGGTAAAAACTTTCTCAGTGCTGTTTGATAAGTGTCACAAATGCTGTTGTCGGTTATGTCTATTTACCAAGCTTGCGGAAGTATTCCCGTGTCTCGTAATCAGCACGACCACTGTTGTCTGTGAAGTGGGAGCGAATAACCAACACTAACTGATTATTTTGGAGTTTAGCCCAAACCTGCCTTTGTGCAAATCCTTGACTGTACAGTCCTTTTACCCATTGAGATTTTTTGTAGACAGGAGTCCATCCCCAGTCACACGCACTGGGGTGACAAGAACCAAAAATTCTGATTTTGCCGACATCTTGAGCAGATTGTGAACATGGCTCACCTACCGGACACAAAACTACATCATTGCAATTTGTACGGTACTCAACCTTTACAATTGATCTTGTATTTGAATCAATATTTTGCCAAGTTGCGTCCATTGGACTGGCTGCACACAAAGCTTTAGTTGGTTGCGGTAACCAGACGGTTGAGCTTGCTGCCAATCCCAAAGCACATAAGAATTGTATCCTGGCTTTCAATGCTACTAATTTGTTCATCTTTTAAGTGGAATTTGATTAGAAATCAATACTGCTTGGTTAACAAAAATTGTAGGTTGGGTAGAGATATAGCGAAACCCAACAAATACTGATAAATTTTGGATTTCGTTTTTGACTGCATTTTTTACGCGATACAAGCTTGAAAAATGTTGTAAAAATATGCAACGAAGATTTATACAATAGGCATCTCCAAAAACTGCTGTAATTATGCGGTTGTTAAAATCCTTAGTAGGAGCAAACGGCTGTACCCTACACAGAACGCTTGGATGCCAACGCCCCTACGTCATTTCCATTCCTGTTTCTAATGCACATTTCTAAGCAAATGTGGTGCTTTTTTACGGAAAATTATAACTATAGAAGATTTCTATAGCAGATATAAAAAAGAATGGCTTTTTACTATAGCTGTTTCAGAGTACTATGATCACAAGAAGAAAAAACTGATAACGAACCGCAAAAAAATTATCTAGCCACAGTATTGATGATCTCAAAACTACCAAGTTTAGCAACTTGAGGACCAATGAGTGCTGTGTATGAAGTTATGACTGCGATGCGTTGCAACGGCTCAAGCCGTATCGCCTAAAAAAGAAAATTTGCGAACAGGAGATACATATGAATAAATTTTTCCATCAAATTTCTCGACGGAAGTTTTTGTTAATATCTGGGGCATCTGCTAGTACTATCTTCCTAAAAGGCTGCTTGGGAAATCCCCCTACAACTTTGAATAGTACTGGTCAATCACAGCAGTCGATACAGCAGATTGCCAACATTAACCCTGAACAAAAACCAGAAACGACCAAAGTCAAATTAGGATATACACCTATCGTTGAATCAGCACCTTTCATCATTGCTAAAGAAAAAGGCTTTTTTACCAAGTATGGCATGACCGATGTGGAACTTGATAAACAAGCTTCTTGGGGTTCAATGCGAGATAACACCGAAATTGGCTCAGCTGGTGGTGGAGTTGATGGTGGTCAATATCAAATGCCAATGCCACATTTGATAACTGAAGGTTTAATTACCAAAGGTAATCAAAAGATTCCCATGTATTTGTTGGCGCAGTTAATTACTCATGGAAATGGAATTGCTATCGCTAGCAAGCATATAGGAAAAGAACTTTCTGTAGATACAGCAAAGGCACAAGTTCTGTTTGATGGACTCAAATCATCAAAAACTCCTTTCACCGCAGCATTTACTTTTCCACACGTCAATCAAGATTTCTGGATTCGTTACTGGTTAGCAGCTGGTGGTATTGATCCAGATGCTGATGTCAAACTCGTTACAGTACCTGCTGCACAAACTGTTGCCAATATGAAGACGGGGTCGATGGATGCTTTTAGTACTGGAGATCCTTGGCCTTATCGAATTGTCAAAGATAAAATTGGTTTCTTGGCTGCATTAACAGCGGAAATTTGGAAGAATCATCCTGAAGAATATTTTGCCTTGAGAGCAGATTGGGTTGACAAACATCCTAAAGCAACCAAAGCTCTCTTAAAAGGAGTTATGGAAGCACAGAAGTGGTTAGATAATTTCGATAACCGCAAAGAAGCAGCACAAATTCTGGCGGGACGAAATTACTTTAATTTACCAACACCAGATATTTTATTAGAACCATATCAAGGCAAATATAACATGGGTGATGGTCGCGTTATTAACGATAAATCAAAAGCTCCTTACTACTGGAAAGATGAAAGAGGTAGTGTTTCATATCCATACAAGAGTCATGATTTATGGTTTTTAACTGAAAGTGTGCGCTGGGGATTTTTACCAAAAGATTACTTAACAAAATCGAAACAACTGATTGATAAAGTCAACCGCGAAGATCTGTGGAAAGAAGCTGCCAAAGAAGCGGGAATTGCAGCTGCCGATATCCCCACAAGCACATCTCGTGGTGTAGAAGAATTTTTCGATGGGATTAAGTTTGATCCAGAAAAGCCTGAAGAATACTTGAAGAGTCTCAAAATTAAAAAAGTCAGTGTTTAGTTCATTGATAGTGAATATTCGAATCATAAAAACTTAAGAGTTTCTTAAACCTCACATCAAAAAATTTATGACAACAGTTCAAAGACGCCCTGTAATACCTGCGGTTAATAATAGCTTTGTATCGTATCTACGAAAGCAACTTCCAGAACTTGTACCTCCTGCTATTGCGATCGCAATCTTTTTAGTTGTGTGGCAACTGTTTTCTTGGACTCCTGGAGCTACACTACCAGGACCTATTAAAGTTATTCAAGACACTTGGATACTCATCTTCTGGCCCTTTTATGACCGAGGCGGTATTGACAAAGGTTTATTTTGGCAAATTTTAGCCAGTTTACAGAGGGTTGCAATAAGTTATGTGTTAGCAGCGATTGTTGGTATTGCTTTGGGCATTTTAATTGGTACTAATAAGATAATGTCCAAAGCATTAGATCCCATCTTTCAGCTATTACGGACTGTACCACCTTTAGCTTGGGTTCCAATTTCTTTAGCCGCTTTGAGACAAAACGAACCCGCCGCATTATTCGTGATTTTCATTACAGCAATTTGGCCCATTTTAATTAACACTGCTGTGGGAGTCACCCAAATTCCTCAAGACTACAACAACGTTGCCAAAGTTCTACAATTGAATAAAAAAGACTATTTCTTGAATATCCTGATTCCTGCTGCTCTTCCCTATATTTTTACAGGCTTGAGAATAGCAATTGGCTTAGCTTGGTTAGCAATTATTGCAGCAGAAATTGTCATGTCCGGTATCGTTGGCATTGGCTTTTTTATCTGGAACGCTTATCAAAATAATGCTGTAAGTGAAGTCATTTTAGCTCTGGTATACATCGGGATTGTCGGTTTATTACTAGATAAACTCATGGCTTGGATTCAAAAATTAATTCTCCCAGTCGAAGAAAAGTAGCGTAGGGGCAGGTTTTCCCGAATAATTTTTAAGTGTGACACAGGTGATCTGGTTTAACCTGCCCGTACACTCAGCCCGAATAATTTTCAAGTGTGACACAGGTGATCTGGTTTAACCTGCCCGTACAAGAGTTAAAAGTTCAATTTTAAATTTCTCACTCTTCACTTTTAATCCCTCATTTTTTTACTACCATGTCTGTATTCGTCGCTGTCGATCAAATTGATAAGACTTTTGATTTAAAAGGTGGTGCCAAATATATTGCCCTAAAAGGAATTGACCTACAGATTAAAAAAGGAGAATTCGTTTCGCTAATTGGTCATTCTGGTTGTGGGAAATCTACTCTCTTAAATATGATTGCTGGATTGGATTTACCAACAGAAGGAATAGTAACTTTAGAAGGAAAAAGAATCACCAAACCAGGACCAGACAGAATGGTGGTGTTTCAAAATTATTCGCTTTTACCTTGGAGAACAGTACGGGAAAACATTACCCTCGCTGTGGATACAGTCATGAGGGATTTACCCTCGGGGGAACGTCGAGCAATTGTAGAAAAGCACATTGATATGGTAGGATTGCGTCCCCATGCGGATAAATCACCCAAAATGTTATCAGGTGGACAAAAACAGCGGGTGGCGATCGCTCGTGCTTTAGCAACTTCTCCAAAGCTGCTGCTGTTAGATGAACCCTTCGGTGCTTTGGATGCACTGACACGCGGCAACTTACAGGAACAGCTAATGCAAATCTGCGATCAGAATCAAGTGACAGCAGTTATGGTGACACATGATGTTGATGAAGCAGTGCTGCTTTCTGACAGAATTGTCATGCTAACTAATGGGCCAGAATCTAAGATTGGTGATATTTTGGAAGTGGATATTCCTCGACCTCGTAGGCGAATGGAGGTTGTAGAACATCCCAGCTACTACAGCTTACGCAGTGAGATGATTTACTTCCTCCACCAACAGAAACGGGTTAAACAGATTAGGGCGAGGAAAACAGCAAACATCTCTCGTCATGGCTTAGAAAAAGTCAATTTGGAAGTCGGCTTTGTTCCCTTGACTGCCTGTGCACCTTTAGCAATAGCAAAAGAAAAAGGTTTCTTTGTTAAGCATGGTTTAGATGAAGTTAACTTAGTGCGAGAAACGAGTTGGCGAGGCATTGTCGATGGTGTGACTGGAGGATATTTAGATGCTGCTCAAATGCCTTCAGGAATGCCGATGTGGTTAACCTTAGGAGGACATCAAAACCGACCCACACCTATCGTCACCGCTTTGACAATGACGCGTAATGGTAACGCCATTACCCTATCTAAACATTTTTACGAGCAAGGGGTACGAACTCTTTCTGATTTCAAGAGTTACTTACTTAATACTAGTAACCTGCGGCATACATTGGGAGTTGTGCATCCTAGTTCTATGCATAACATGCTGCTGCGTTATTGGCTAGCTGCTGGTGGCATAGATCCTGACCACGATGTTGACATTAAGACTATTCCTCCAGCCCAGATGGTAGCTGATTTAAAAGCTGGAAGTATAGATGGTTACTCAGTCGGAGAACCTTGGAACATCCGCGCTGCTTTTGAAGGTATTGGCTTTACCATAGCTACAGACTTAGAAATCTGGCTGGGGCATCCAGGTAAGGTTCTTGGTGTGCGAGAAGATTGGGCAGCAGCTTATCCCAACACCCACATTGCCCTAACCAAAGCCTTACTAGAAGCTTGCTATTACTGTTCAAATCCAGAAAACGCTGACGAAATTCGGGAAATTTTGGCACGACAGGAGTATGTAAGTACTGATATTTCTTACATCCAAATCGAAGATCCGAACAATGTCACCTGTAGCTTAGATTATCCAATGCAACAGTATGCCCACCACCAGTTTTATGCAGAGTCGGCCATAAACCGTCCTAGTCGAACTGAGCAAATTTGGATGATGACTCAATTGGCGCGTTGGGGTGAAACTCCGTTCCCTAGAAATTGGGTGGAAATCGTCGAAAGAGTGTGCCGAGTTGGTGTGTTCAGCACTGCTGCACGAGAAATCGGTTTGGATATTAGTTACAGTCGTCAACCTATCCATCTGTTTGATGATACACCTTTTAATACAGACGATCCAATTGCTTACCTCAACAGTTTGAAGGTGAAACGCGATTTTTCAGTTGCACAAGTCATTGTTTAGAGGGGGAGATTGTTCGGCTGCAAAGGCGCAAAGAATCGTTGTTTACTCCCGAACCATGGAAAAATACTGGTTAGATAGGCGTTGTCTAAAATAGGAATGAAAATTTAACCGCCTTAGCGCAGCCATGCCCGTTCGGCGAAGCCGTTCCCGAAGGGTAGGGCTTTAGACGCCAAGGACGCAGAGAAAGAAGGCAAGGCAATACTGCAAGGGCTGAGAAATTGATCTTTTGAGGCAGGCAGGGGATGCAGGGGAGGAAAAAAAGCCTTATCCGAGCAGTATTGGAAGGCAAGGGAGTAATCATCAGGGGAAATATACAGCGCTTTTGAGGTACGTGAGGTATACCAATTGCCAGAATGACTTTTAAACCTTGGAATTTGAGTTGGGCGCTGTACCTCGTAAATATTGAATCTGCTGTAAATTCATACCTCTACTCAGTAACGGTGATTGTTCGATAAGGAATTTTTGTAGAGGTGCGATTTAGCGCTTCCTAAGAATGTATACAACTAGCAATCTAATAATTTACACATGACAACTATACTAAACCGTCGTGAAGCGTTCTTGGAAATTAAGAATGTGACCAAAGTCTATCCGACGAAGAAAGGACCTTTTACTGTACTTGATGACGTTAACTTGATCGTAAATCAAGGTGAATTTATCTGCGTTATCGGTCACTCTGGGTGTGGCAAATCAACTTTGCTAAATATGGTCTCGGGTTTCAACTTTCCCACCTCCGGACAAGTCTTGCTGGAAGGACAGCCGATTACAAAACCAGGTCCTGACCGAATGGTAGTATTCCAAAACTATGCCCTTTTACCTTGGCTAACTGCTTTTGAGAATATTTACTTGGCAGTTAGCGCTGTTTATGTTAGTCAGCCTACGGCACAGAAAAGGGCGATCGCGCGAGAGCATCTGTCAATGGTAGGATTAGCAGACGCTGCCGACAAAAAGCCACCTCAATTGTCTGGTGGTATGAGACAACGGGTTTCTATTGCCCGAGCTTTGGCAATCCGTCCTAAAGTGTTGATTTTAGATGAACCTTTTGGGGCACTGGATGCCATCACTAAAGAAGAGTTGCAGGAAGAATTATTAAAAATATGGAACCAGAACCGCTGCACTGTGTTGATGATTACGCATGATATCGATGAAGCACTGTTTTTGGCAGATAAATTGGTGATGATGACTAATGGTCCCCATGCCAAGATAGGTGAAGTTATGGAAATTCCTTTCCCTCGTCCCCGCGATCGCACCCGGATCATGGAAGATCCTCAATACTATCAACTGCGTAACTACGCCCTAGACTTTCTCTTTAACCGCTTTGCTCATGATGACGTAGGTTAATAAGAAGCTACAGCAATTTTCAGGTAATTAGACTACCGTCTTAGGGGCGTTAGCGAGTCTTCTCACTCGGGGAGAAGCCTCGCTAACGAGCGTCATGGTGAGACATGCAATCTTCTCCCTTCAGGAGACGCTGCGCGAACGCAGCGATCTTCGACGTTAGCGTAGCAGTAGCGAGTCTTCTCACTCGGGGAGAAGCCAAGGGTGGGGTTCATTTAGGTGAAAATTGCTGTAAACATTTTCGAGGGAGATCCATAAAATAAATTTAGAAAATGCAAGTATAGAAGTTTTCTATAGCAGAAATAAAAATTAAATGCTTTTCACTATAGCTGTTTCAGAGTACCATAAAGTCAAGAGCAAAAAAATAAACAGTGAGCCATAGAGAAATGACTCAGCCACGACTTTTAGTTATCTCAAAGTTTCCTGCTTTGTGAATAGCGGCTGATATCGCCAAACTCAATTTACTGAACTCTGTTGAGGGGTTAGAGATGGAGATTGATACCTAAGCATGGGTTTGCTGAAAATTTTGATACTTAACACATAAGTAAAGTTATTTAAAAGGAGGCTCCTGATGGTAGCACTAGCTAACATTCAACGTAGGTTAACAATGCAGTCTATCGAAATTGGGTATAATACGACGGCAATCCGCTCATTAGACTGGGATCGAGATCGCTTCGATATTGAATTCGGGCTACAAAATGGCACTACCTACAATTCATTTTTGATTAAAGGTGAAAAAATAGCTTTAGTCGATACGTCCCATGAAAAGTTTCGCCAAACGTACCTGGAGCTGCTCAAGGGAATAATTAACCCAGATCAACTGGATTATCTAATTGTCAGCCATACTGAACCCGACCACAGTGGGTTGGTCAAAGATGTACTGGCACTGGCTCCTCAAGTGACTGTTGTTGGTTCTAAAGTGGCAATCCAGTTTCTCGAAAATTGGGTACACACTCCGTTTAAAAAACACATTGTCAAAAATGGCGATCGCCTGGATTTGGGTGCCGGACACGTCCTGGAATTTGTGATTGCTCCTAATCTGCACTGGCCGGATACAATCTTCACTTATGATGCTCTGACACAGATTTTATACACTTGTGATGCATTTGGGATGCATTATTGCGATGACCACACTTTTGATGAAGATTTAGACTTAATTGAAGAGGATTACCAGTATTATTACGACTGCTTGATGGGACCAAATGCTCGTTCAGTACTATCTGCCCTCAAGCGGATGAATGAGTTGCCAGCGATCGCAACTATTGCCACAGGTCATGGACCCCTGCTTCATTATAATGTTACCGAACTGGTAGAGCGTTACCGTCGCTGGAGCCAGGAGCAGGCAAAAGCTGAAACAACAGTCGCTGTCTTTTATTTGTCCGATTATGGTTTTAGTGACCGTCTGTCTCAAGCGATCGCTCACGGCATCACGAAAACAGGTGTGGCGGTGGAAATGATGGATTTGAGGTCGGCTGATCCGCAAGAAGTCAAAGAACTAGCCAGTATTGCGAGCGGACTAGTAATTGGGACTCCACCGATTCCAGGAGCGATTATCACTCCTGCCCAAACTGCCCTCAATACCATCTTAGCTGCTACCAAACCTAAGCAATGCGTTGGTATATTTGAGTCGGGAGGGCAAGATAGCGAATCAGTATATCCACTAGTTTCAAAGTTCCGTGATTTGGGAACTTATCCTGCCTTTCCACCAATTCTAGTTAAAGAGATGCCGACAGAAGCAACATACCAGTTGTGTGAAGAAGCTGGAACAGACTTGGGGCAATGGCTATCTCGTGAGCGTAGTATCAAGCAAATAAAAGCTCTGGATAACAACTTGGAAAAAGCGTTAGGACGCCTCAGCAGTGGAATATATATCCTCACCACCTCCCACGGTGAACTCAGGAGCGCCATGGTTGCTTCGTGGGTAGCGCAAGCCAGCTTCAAACCGCTAGGTTTGACAGTGGCTGTAGCGAAAGATCGTGCCATTGAGTCGATGCTCCATGTAGGTGATCGTTTCGTCCTCAACATTTTGGAAGAAGGCAATTCTCAGTCCCTAATGAAGCACTTTCTCAAGCGCTTTCCTCCGGGAGCGGATCGATTTGAGGGAGTGAGGACATACCTTGCAACAAATGGTTGTCCAATTTTAGTAGATACCCTCGCCTATATGGAGTGCGAAGTCAGCAGACGCGTAGAGTGTGGCGATCACTGGCTGATTTACAGTACTGTCTCTGTCGGTCGCATTTCTAAGCCTGATGCCTCACCAGTAGTACACCATCGTCAAGTTGGGAATCATTACTAAGTAGGGGCGGGTTTGACGATATTTTTCGTTTCCACACAACAGTTATACATTAAACCCGCCCCTACCAACAATCAACAATTAACAACTGTAGGGGCGGGTTTGACAATATTTTTCGTTTCCACACGACGAGTTAGAC
>JAQYWO010000012.1:0-27073 GCA_029379215.1 Rhizonema sp. PD37 | reverse complement strand
GTTTCCACACGACGAGTTATACAATTAACCCCGCCCCTACTAACAATTAACAATCAACAATCAACAACCTATGTCTGACATTAAACCACGTGATGTACAAGTCTCTGTGATTGATGCTGATACCACCGTACTGCGATCGCGCACTTGGGATCGACTCAAATTTGAAGTCGAATACTCACTGCAACGGGGTACTACTGCCAATTCCTATTTAATTCAGGCAGATAAAACAGCTATTGTCGATCCTCCTGGAGAGTCGTTTACAGAAATTTATCTACACCAATTACAGCAAAATATTGATTTACAGCAGCTGGATTACGTGATTTCGAGTCATGTCAACCCAAATCGCTGTATAACCTTGAAGGCACTACTAAAGTTAGCCCCTCAACTCACCCTTGTCTGTTCCAAGCCTGCTGTGGTTGCCCTACGGACTTTCTTCTCACAAGAAAAGCTAAATATTCATGTAGCAAGAGCAGAAGAAGTGTTGGACTTGGGCAGAGGTCATCAACTACAATTTATACCTGCCCCTAACCCGCGCTGGCCTGACGAACTTTATACATTCGACCCTGCCACTCGTATCCTATTTAGCGATAAGCTCTTTGGTGTCCATATCTGTGGCGAGCAAGTCTTTGATGAAAATTGGAAACATTTAGATGAAGACCGACGGCATTACTATGATTGCCTTTATGCTGCTCAGTCTCGGCAAGTGGAAATAGCACTTGACAAATTTTCCTCTTTAGCCATCAAGAAATATGCTCCTTGTCATGGACCTATCGTGCGCTACAGCAAGAGCCGACTCACGCAAGACTATCAGCAGTGGAGTCAACAGCAGAAAGAAAAAGAGATAAGCGTAGCTCTGATTTATGCATCTGCCTACGGTAATACAGCAACTTTAGCACAGGCATTAGCTAAGGGAATTACAAAGTCTGGTGTAGGCGTGGAATCAATTAACTGCGAATTCACCGAACCAGAGGAAATTCAAGCAGCGATTGAAAAATGTGATGGATTTATCATCGGATCTCCCACACTTGGGGGTCATATGCCTACTCAAGTACAAACTGCTTTAGGAATTGTGCTTTCAACTGCGACTAAAAGTAAATTAGCAGGTGTCTTTGGATCTTTTGGTTGGAGTGGGGAGGCAATTGATGAGATTGAAAAGAAATTACAGAATGCTGGTTACAGCTTTGGCTTCGACTCAATTCGAGTTCGGTTTAAGCCTAATGATTTAACGCTCCAAGAATGTAAAGAAATCGGCACTGATTTTGCACAAGCCTTAAAAAAGGCGAAGAAAAACCGCGATATCCGACAACCAGTTAGTGACTCCCAAATTGACCGTACCGAACAAGCGGTAGGACGGATCGTGAGTCCTCTATGTGTGGTATCTGCCAAGCGAGGAGATGTCAAAAGCGCCATGCTTGCCTCTTGGGTTTCCCAAGCCAGTTTCAATCCACCAGGTGTAACGGTTGCGGTTGCTAAAGACCGAGCTATAGAACCTCTGCTGCATACCAAAGATAAATTTGTCTTGAATGTCTTGCAAGAAGGCATGAACCTCAGGCGACACTTCCTCAAATCTTTTGCTCCTGGATCTGATCGCTTTGCAGGTTTGGAAACTCAATCTGCTGAAAATGGCTGTTTTATCCTCAGTAATGCACTAGCCTATCTGGAATGTACTGTCGAAAGCCGAGTAGAATGTGGCGATCATTGGGTGGTTTACGCTGTCGTGGATCAAGGTCAAGTACTACAGTCTGGGGGTATGACTGCAGTCTATCACCGCAAATCCGGTGGTCAGTATTAAAGAAGTTACTCCCGAACCGCTCAAAAATTACCAATCTTCTTTTTTATTTTCTTGGCTTCCTTGGCACGGGCAGGTGCTTCAAGGAGGGCTTTGCCTTTCGCCAGTCGCTTACGGAGGGAAACCCGCCTGCAGCGCTGGCTCACCAACGCACTGCCCAAGTCTATTGCGGTTCAATAAATTAAGTATTTTTCTAACAGTTCGGGAGTTAGCCGTTAGCACTCTTTGCTTAAAAATAAGCTGTACTCTCCATCACCCAGCCTCAACGGTGGTTTAGACATTTGAAAATAGTTGTATACAATAAGTAACTTAAAATGGATGAACCTCTAAAGAATTCTTCAACAAATCAGCACAAGTGGTTTAGTCGAGCTCGGATGGTACAGTGTCTTGAAGCTGTCCAAGACTTGATTGTAATTTCCCTGTGTATTGCTCTATTCAGCGTCATGGTTATCCAGTTGCGAGCAATGTTCTACTCGCTGCTGCCTCCTCTTAACTTTAAAGATGTTACCTCGGATATTCTATTCCTGTTAATTTTGGTCGAGTTATTCCGATTGCTGATTATTTACTTACAGGAGCAAAGAGTCTCTATTGGTGTAGCTGTGGAAGTATCCATAGTCTCGGTACTACGAGAAGTGATTGTGCGGGGAGTGCTGGAATCACACTGGAGCCAAATTTTATCAGCATGTGCCTTTTTGCTGGTGATGGGAGTCTTGCTGATCGTTCGTGGTTGGCTACCACCCACCTTTAATAACATCGATCCAGAACGGTACTTTTCAAAAGAAAAACCAGCAACTTACAACAAAATAGGACAATAAAAGTTTGTAGTTGCGCTGATTTCGCTCTAGATATCAGCGCTCTCTGTACAACTACATTTGTAATACTGGCTTGATGATATCTTTACATCAAATTAAATTTTATATGATTTACGCATTGACAAAGTAGTAAAAAAGTGAATTGATAAAAAGTATCATCAACTTACCAGGTATCGGGCAATCAGAGAAATCAGCTTTCCCCTCGACAGCACGGTGCAATTCGGAACACTACACTTTGTTTTTGCTATCAGAGCCAAAGCATGGTGGATGTTGTAGATTATCAGAAATATTAGAAAACGTTTCCCATGACAATGTGAGCAGATTTTTGCTAAGAGAGAGATACGAACCGAAAGATTTATTCGACTACAGTCAAGGAAATCATAAATATAGTAGACAGGATTTTAAGTGTTGATGACACACTATTAGAAAAATTGTATAGTAACCCAAACAATGCAGCAATAATCGGTTATTTTTGGTAGGGAAAATATCATAAAAGTATTAAAGGAATAAATTTAATCATACTGTATTACAGTAATGTGCATGGAAGTTCAGTACCAATAAACTACATCATGGCTTTAACTACATGACCTGGACTAATTTTTTCTCCTTTCTCTTCACCTATTAAAGAGATTGATTATTTCTACTAAACAAGCTCGCATCTATAAAATTTATTTCTATATAGTACACAAGCCCTAGTTAGAATAAGACAATTCAGCCAGTGCTGCCTGAAGCGATAATGTAAAGCTTCTAATATTTGCGAATGTCACCATTGCTTCGCCGCCTACATAAGTACTGCAAGCTTTTTCATCAGCCTGACCGATGTTTACCATAAACCGAATAGTAAAAACTCCTTCGCTTTCTGAAAAAACGTCTCCTGATAAAGCTTCAACCTGAAAGCCAAGATCCCAGGTTACGAAAGTATGGGCTTTGCTATTGGGGTCTGACTTTAGATTAGTAATGTGTTGCTCAAAGTACGTTATCAAGCTTTGCAAATCTTTTAAAGTAATAATGGTGGGGATAGACCTCACCAAAGTTTCACCAAAACTGATTCATGTGATGAGTTGCTTCAGGAAGATTTGCTAATACATCAACAATGTCATCTTTATCTGGTCAAACGATAAGACAGTTTTTCATTGTATGATTTGTCTTCTTACCTAAGTAATACTTTTTGTGTAAATATGCACGTAAAAGCAAATTCTCCTCTAGGGAAGCCTCACAGAAGCGAGCTTTGCCAAAAGTAGGTAGTCTACAGCGAGAATACTGAGCAGGCTGATATGTCTGATATGAATTAAACTAGGAGAAGAGAAATTAAAATGATGATATGACACATCTTTCAACAGCCCGCGAGTTATTCCAAACTGCTTACGAAAGTCGTTACACTTGGGACGAAAACTTTCCTGGCTACAGTGCAGATGTGAAATTAGTACAGGGGGATGAAGTTTACACGGGTAAAATAAAAATCAATCATGACATGAGTGTCGAAGTGACGGGTGTAGCAGATGAACAGGTGCAAGAAGGTATTTATACTCAGCTAAGAGATATCGTCACTCATCGGAAACGCAATGCTTTTGAACAGTCTCATGGTAAGCACGAATTTAGTCAAGGTCAAGAAGATGCGACGGGTGCAGTAGAAATTTTGGTGAAGGGTGACTCTATGGGTTCTAATTATAAAATTAGAGGCAAGGAAATTTGTCAAGTGAGTCGGGTAATGGGTCGCATGGCGTTTGTAATTGATACCCATGAAAGCTTAGACACAGGTTCTGGATACATAGCCAGTCGTTACGATGCCCTTTTCCGCAACTCAAAAACCGATGAAGTGACCAGTGTCCTTAATTTTGAGGATACTTACGCGAAAATTGATGCCTATTTTATCATGACGAAGCAGGTGGTACAAGAGTATAAAGATGGGTCTCGTACTGCAACTGAGTTTAGCTACGCCAATATTAAGTTGCTCTCTCCAGCAGTTGTATAAGTTAAGTTAGGAGTGATGGATTCAAAGGATGAATAAACTCTTAATTGCTAACTCGTAACTCCATATTGCGGCAATTAGATCTAGGATCGGTATAACAAAGCTAGAAAATAAACATTTCGGGTAATGGGAAAGTTCAGAGTTAGGAGTTATGAGTTATGAGTTAAAATTAAAAAGTAAGAATTTATACTACTCTTTTTTATTTTTTAACTCTCAATTATAATTCTTAATTCCTCACTCCGCACCTCAGCAACGATGATTCCAATTCCCCATCATTAACTTACAAGGACAAAAACTATGGAACTTACACTTGACAACGTCGAAACAGTCTTAGATGAAATGCGACCTTACCTCATGTCTGATGGTGGTAATGTGGAAGTTGTTGAACTTGATGGTCCTATTGTTAAATTGCGGTTACAAGGTGCCTGCGGTTCTTGTCCTAGTTCTACAATGACCTTAAGAATGGGTCTGGAGCGCCGCCTGAAGGAAATGATTCCAGAAATTGCAGAAGTGGAGCAAGTGATGTAAAAGTGAGGAGTTAAGAGTTTTGTGTAATGAATATTACGTTAACTCTTAACTCTTCACTTTTAACTCTTCGCTGTTTTTATGCCTCATCCTTTATATGTCGCTTTCGTTTGGCACCAACATCAGCCACTGTATAAATCCCCAGGCAAAGGTTTGTCACTTTCTCAAACCCAGTATTACCGCTTGCCTTGGGTTCGGTTACATGGCACTAAAGACTATTTAGATTTAGTGCTACTCCTAGAAAAGTATCCCAAGTTACACCAAACGGTCAATTTGGTACCATCGCTGATATTACAACTAGAAGATTACATCAACGGTACTGCCTTCGACCCGTATTTAGAAGTGAGTTTAACACCTTCCGAACAACTCACTCTCCAGCAACGGGAGTTTATCATACAACACTTTTTTGATGGCAATCACCACACCCTCATTAATCCCCATCCCCGTTATGCCCAGTTGTACCAACAGCAACAGGAGAAAGGGCAAGCTTGGTGTTTAGCGAATTGGGAATTACAGGATTACAGTGATTTATTAGCTTGGCACAACTTGGCATGGATTGACCCAATGTTTTGGGATGATCCGGAGATAGAAGCTTGGTTGAGACAAGATCGGGATTTTACTTTAAGCGATCGCCAGCGAATTTACACTAAACAAAGAGAAATATTGGGGAGAATCGTTCCGCAACACAAAAAAATGCAAGCCGCAGGACAGTTGGAAGTCATTACCTCTCCCTATACACATCCAATACTGCCATTGCTAGCCGATACGAACTCCGGTCGGGTAGCAGTGCCAAATATGACATTACCCCAACAGCGGTTTCAATGGGCAGAAGATATTCCCCGGCATTTGAGAAAAGCTTGGGATATGTACAAAGAGCGATTTCAACAAGAACCAAGAGGTTTGTGGCCCTCCGAACAGTCCGTGAGTCCAGAAATTATACCGTATATTATAAGTCAGGGGTTTAAGTGGATTTGCTCAGATGAAGCTGTGCTTGGATGGACGCTGAAACGGTTTTTCCAACGTGATGGAGCAGGGAATGTCCAAGAACCAGAGGCATTGTACCGCCCGTACCGTTTGGAAACTCCAGAAGGTGATTTGGCGATAGTGTTTCGCGATCACAGGTTGTCAGATTTGATTGGCTTCACTTATAGTTCCATGTCACCAAAACAAGCAGCAGCAGACTTGGTGGGGCACTTACAAGCGATCGCCCGGATGCACAGAGATCGTCAACCCGAACAGCCCTGGTTAGTGACAATCGCCTTGGATGGTGAAAATTGCTGGGAATATTATCCTCAAGATGGCAAACCCTTCTTAGAAACTTTATATCAAACCTTGAGTAACGAACCACGACTGCAATTAGTCACCGTTTCCGAATTTATAGAACAGTTTCCACCTACAGCAACTATTCCTACACAAAAGTTGCATAGTGGTTCTTGGGTTGATGGCAGCTTCACGACTTGGATCGGCGATCCTGCCAAAAATCGCGCTTGGGACTATCTGACTCAAGCAAGAGTCATGCTGGCAAATCACCCAGAAGCAACTGAAGAAAACAACCCAGAAGCATGGGAAGCTTTGTATGCAGCAGAAGGCTCAGACTGGTTCTGGTGGTTTGGTGAAGGACATTCTTCAAACCAGGATGCGATGTTCGATCAGTTGTTTCGAGAACATCTTTATGGAATTTACCATGCTTTGAATGAACCCATACCTGCTTATCTCCGGCAAGCTGTGGAAATTCATCGGGCGCAGACAGATCAGCGTCCTGAAAGCTTTATTCATCCCATAATTAATGGTAGGGGTGACGAGCAAGACTGGTACAAAGCCGGACGCATAGAAATAGGTGGTGCAAGGGGAACGATGCACAGTAGTAGTGCCATTCAACGACTTTGGTACGGGGTGGATCATATCAATTTTTACTTACGAGTAGACTTTAAAGCAGGTATTCAACCAGGGCGGGATTTACCAGCAGAGTTAAATTTATTGTGGTTCTATCCCAATCAAACAATGCACAATAGCCCAATTCCCTTAGGGAGTGTACCTGATACTTCCCCAACGAATTACCTGTTCCACCACCACTTAGAAATTAATTTACTGACACAATCAATTCAGTTTCAAGAAGCTGGGGAAAATCATCAATGGTTCCCGCGTGTCAGTCGTGCTCAAGTCGCTTTGAACAATTGTTTGGAATTAGCAGTTCCTTGGGCAGATTTACAAGTTCCCCCAGATTATCCAATCAGCTTAACTTTAGTACTTTCGGATGAAGGGCGTTTCTGTCAATACCTCCCAGAGGAGAGTTTTATTCCGATTGAAGTCCCATAATCAGGGAGGTGGGAAGTAAGCACTGCGCCGTTAAGAGTCGTCTGAGCGGCGGCTTTCTGTGAGCAGAATTTTGAGGGTTTCACCTCGTCTTCGCATCAGACTGTGGTGGATATTGGTAATAAATCGGTAATAATACTAGCGAATGAGAATATTTTTGGTTAAATTGAAAACATGATTGAACTACGTTTTCATTTCAATTAACCTTACTTTGCCAATGAATTGTTTTTCAGAGAAAACATCCAATCCTCATGCTGAAATATTATTGCAAACTCAACTTAGTCAGTTATGCGGCTCTAAGCGGTTATTTCGCGATCGCTACGCAATTCTGCAAGTTTTGGGCAGAGGTGGTTTTGGTATTACTTTCTTAGCACAGGATCTTGCACTACCTGGAACTCCACTATGTGTGATCAAACAGCTTTGTCCTAAGGCGACAAATGCAAAAAGTTGGGAACGTGCTTGCGATCGCTTTCAAAAAGAGGCAAAAATCCTGGGACAATTGGGCAGTCATTCTCAAATTCCCATGCTTTTGGACTACTTTGGAGTGAAAGGTAATTTTTATCTCGTTCAAGAATACGTGCGCGGTTCAACTTTATCACAGCAAGTTAAGCAAACAGGTACAAAAAGTGAAGTTGCAGTTAAACAATTTTTACAAGAATTGCTGTCAATATTGCAATATGTTCATAAAAATCATGTCATTCATCGAGATATCAAACCTCAGAACTTGCTACGGTGTGAAGACGATGGACGATTGGTACTGATTGATTTTGGTGCCGTTAAAGAGAAAGTACTGGATGCGAGTGACTCAATGGAAACAACTGCGAGTACCAATTTTATAGGAACTTTGGGATTTGCGCCACCAGAACAGTTTTCTCTGCGTCCGGTATTTGCAAGTGATATTTATGCAGTAGGGGTAACTTGTCTTTATCTGTTGACTGGAAAGATACCCATGGAATTCGATTATGACTCAAAGACAGGTGAGATCTACTGGCAAAAAGAGGTAGATATCAGTAATTCTTTTACACGAATTTTAGGCAAAATGTTGAAAACTGACTTAAATGATCGCTTCAAGTCAGTTGATGATGTTATGTGGGCTTTGGGCATAGAATCAAATTTACCTAGTTTGACTAACTGTTTAAGTACCAAACGCCTTAAAGACGAAACAGAAAGTAGTGAGGTTTCCCAAAATTATTTGTCTCCTGTGTCACGGGCGGCAAACAGCGTTAGGGAATGGAAAGCAAAAAAATCAAGATCCTTTGTACCGAAAGCCGGGGAGTAAAAGTCCAAAAAATTTCATTCAAGACTCTACGAATCAATGTCTAACTTCACCTGGTAAAATCGAGTGAAGTTTGTTTATGGGTGATTACTGTGTTAGCAACGGTACTTTATGGTAAAGAGGATTTACGTTTAGAAGAAGTTGCTGAACCCACTCCTATGCCAGGTGAAGTGATCATAAAAGTGGGAGTAGCAACAACTTGCGGCACAGATTTAAAAGTGTGGCGTCGCGGGGGACATGCGAAAATGCTGCAACCTCCAACGTTATTCGGTCATGAGGCTGCAGGGCAGATAGTTGCTTTGGGGGAAGGTGTTACGGATTGGCAAGTGGGCGATCGCGTGGTCGCAAATAATTCTGCTCCTTGCACGAAATGCTTTTTTTGTCAACGTCAAGAATACTCTTTATGTCCAAATCTGACTTGGAATAATGGGACTTTTGCTCAATATCAAAAAATTCCCGCATCGATAGTGCAGCACAATATGTTATCGATTCCGGATGAGTTGCCAGATGAATTAGCAGCAATGACCGAACCTTTAGCCTGCGTACTACATGGAGTCGCACGTTCTAATGTTAAAGCAGGCGATCGCATAGTAGTGTTAGGAGATGGCGCAATTGGATTAATGTTTGTCGCAAAGTTGGCAGAAGACGCAACAACTGAAGTTTTTCTGTTTGGTGGTAATGACCAAAGATTAAAAATTGGGAAAAAACTGGGTGCGGCAGAAACTTTTAATTATCACCAACTTCCAGATATTTGTACTTGTGTGAAAGAACGCACACAAGGATGGGGTGCAGATGTTGTCATCGAAGCGACTGGTGTGCCAAGTGTTTGGGAAACGGCGATCGCTTGCGCTCGGGCTGGGGCAACTGTTAACTTATTCGGCGGTTGTCCTCGCGATACAACAATCACTGTGAATACAGAACAGCTCCATTACAATGAACTTACCTTAAAAGGCGTGTTTCACAACACTCCGGAATTCGTCCGCAAAGCACTCTCACTCATTGCCAGTCGAAAGATTCCTTTTGAGTTACTACTTAGCGAACGTCGTCCACTTAAAGATTTAGAACAAGTTTTTTGTGAAATGAAAGATCGTAAGGTCATTAAAGTAGCAATGATTCCTTGACCGTTGTCAAGGAAATTTAATGAGTTGATTCTCCGGGTGTGAGTACCTGCTGTGCAGTTAGCCGCAGTTGTAGAAAGGTATGCAAAGTCCCTCAATTATTGTCAATACGCTAACTTTATTAATCTGGGGGTTAACAATTCAATATTCAGAAATTCCCCTAGCGGCATATTCTGAAAATTTATAACAATAATCTCTATCTTCGTTTACCTTCCTAGGAAAAACAACTTAAACAACCAATGCAGGCGGCAGCATATCCAGAGTAATAGTTGATCGGGTTAAAATTTAGAAAAATTCCGCATGATTTTTCTAGTTTATTATCGGTTGTAGTTATCCTTTAAAGGCGATTGGGCATAGTGAAGACTGTCGTAGACAGATGAGCGATGCAGAAATCATTACAACGGTAGTAACTGCGGCGATATTCTTTGATGGCAATCAGACTAAAGCTTGCGATTATATGAAAGACAATCATCTCGTTGCTAATATGTTAGAAAAATCGCGTTTTAATCAGCGATTACACGGTATATCAATACTGATGAACAATTTATTTCATCAAGCAAGAATGATACTAAATGAAGTTATTAATTGTACTGAATACTTTTTAGACTCTTTCCCAGTTTCAATGTGTGATAACATCCGAATCTTTAATGTGAAATTAATTAAATCAGAAGAGTACAGAGGTTACATTGTATCAAAGAAACACTATTTTTATGGGGTAAGAGTTCAGTTATTAACAATTAAAAGTTGTGTCCCAGTTGAGTTTGTATTTCTGCCAAGCAGCGCTGCTGTGTAGCTTGTATTAAATACGTTACCGTTAAATCTGCCACAGGGTAGTGAGATTTATACTGAAGATAGAAGCATTTATTTTTGCATTTATTTTACGCTGTGCTTTTATATAGTAAGTCTATTTTTAGACTTAGCTTGATTCAGTAGAGCTAATTTTAATTAAGTTTAAGTTGTGGTGGTGCGATGCTTCACCGCACTCCTATCGTTGTGTACGATCGCAAGAACCTTGGCTGAAAAGCATTCCTTTTTCTGATAACCCACAACTTGGGTTAATAGAAGAACAAGAAGATTTGTTGCTAGCATCAGTATAAAGTTTGTTTTCGAGAGATACTGATTTCTCAGCTATGTTTTTTATTTATATAGATATAAGCCTAACGACTAGGCAATCACGCTTGTTTGTCTAATACCCTATGCTAGGATTTATCCAATATTGGCTGCTACCAGTGCTACAGACATTCATCAGTAATGTTGCGCTTGCTTATCTAGTTAATCAGTTGAAACCAGGCGGCGATAATAACCAAACTTTTTTACTGATGGCAGTATGTATTGTTGCAATCATTATAATCAACTTTTGGCAATCCCAATCTCAGCAGTCTCAGCAGAATTCTATCCCAGCAAACCAAAATGGGATTGTTGGCTTTTTACCTCTGCTTGCAGGTATTACTCTTTATTCAATAAGCAGCTATTTACCTACTGATATTAGGCAAACAATTTCTTATATCTCCCTGTTTCTGTTTGCTGTAGGAACTGTACTGCCAGCAGGTGTACTTTTACCAAGAAAGTGGCGTCGGCGGCTAATATGGACTATACCTGGTGCTGGACTGCTCATAACCCTTTATTATTTTTTTATCAAACCTCAATTGGTAGCAGCGTTTCTATGGTCTCTACTGACAGCAATTCTGGTGATACTGGCATTTTTAAGCTCATTTATTTATGGAGTTATAAATCGAGTTTTAGAAAATATTAAGCAATGGCTGGAACAGATGGAACCGCTTGTTGCTCACCTCATCGTCAGTAAATTATGGGAATCAACTTCACCATTTCAGCGAGAATATTACCAAAGTTTGATTTATACTTCTCGAGATTATCAGACACAGGGATTGGATAAAGACCGCATCCTAAAATTGCAAGAAGTATTTGTACCACTTAAGATAGTTACAAAAGAGGCAAGTCTGGTAGATTCCAAAATTATTCCACAAAAGAAGAGACAAGAGAATAACCCGAGGGAAAAACAAATTTGGGATTTTTTAGCAGCAATTGGTAATGGTGATCCAACATTTCGGCGTATGGCAGTGCTAGGCGCACCAGGAACGGGAAAAACCACACTTCTAAGATATTTAACCCTGACTTACGCTACCAAACAACAGCGAAAACGGCATCCCAAAGCGCCAAAATTAATTCCAATATTATTATATCTCAAAGATGTGTGCCAGAGAATTGTCAATAGCCAATTGTCTCTGGCAGAGTTGATTACTGAGCAAGTAAGGCAGCAACGAAAAATTCAGCCGCTCAATCCACCTCCTAACTGGTTTGCTGAAAAATTACATCAAAACAAATGTTTGGTGATGCTCGATGGGTTGGATGAAGTGGCAGATGAATATAAGCGCCGGATGGTTATCCGTTGGGTAGATCAACAGATGCAGGCATACCCAGACACAGCTTTTATTTTAACTTCTCGACCATTTGGCTATAAAAATGCACAGCTACAACAAGAGGTAACAGTCCTAGAGGTACAACCTTTTAACTTGAAGCAAATACAGCAATTTGTTCATAACTGGTATTTAGAAACAGAGGTCATGAGTCGTGCTGGGGAAGAAGACTTGGGAGTGCAGGAAGAAGCCAAAAAACAAGCTGATGATTTAATTAAGCGAATTAAAAATAGTACACCTTTAGCAGAAATGGCAGTGAATCCTTTGCTACTAACAATGATTGCCACGGTTCATCGTCGTGGTAGCGCCCTACCAGGAAAACGAGTCGAGCTTTACAAGGAAATTTGCCAGGTTTTATTAGAAAGGCGACTGAGAGCTAAGAATATTGGTGATGCTCTAACCGCTACCCAAAAGCAATCTGTGTTACAAGTACTGGCATTGTTGTTGATGCAACAGAAGACTCGTGATTTCAAGCTATTTGAGGGAATTTCAATAATTAAAAATAAGTTAGAAACCGTTGCTGGCAATAGAGTGAAACCAGAAACTTTTCTCGAGCAAATTCGGGATGTCAGTGGACTGTTAGTAGAAAAGGAGTTAGGTGTTTATGAATTTGCTCATTTAAGTTTTCAGGAATACTTAGCAGCTGTTCAGGTAAAGGAATCGAATCAAGAAAATGTTTTAATCAAAAATATTAATAATTTCTGGTGGGCTGAAACCATTCGTCTCTATGCTGCTCAAAGTAATGCTACCAATATAATTTATGCAATCTTAGCCATACCATCTCCATCAGTTGAGGCTATGGCACTTGCTTATGATTGCTTGCAAGAGGGTTTAAGTGTAAATCCAGATTTACGAGAAGAACTTGAACAACGGCTAGATGCAGATTTAGAAAGTCGATGACAGATAATTTTGAACTCGCAGTTAATACATTGCTATTACGAAGACTGCAAAACAACCTATGTCAAATTGATCAGAATGTTGCAATTGACAAGAGCTACATTACCTGCGCGGAATATCAATTGTTTATTGATGAAAAGTTAAGAGCAGGTGAACATCGTCAGCCTGATCACTGGACAAGTTACAGCTTTCCATCTGGATCTGCGAAAAAACCAGTCACTGGAGTAAGAGCTAGTGATGCTGAGGAGTTTTGTGAATGGTTGACTCAACATAACTCTACACCGGGATTTAAATACAGACTACCAACATTAACAGAAGTAGAAAACTACCCAGTAGAAGTAGAAAACGACCCAGTGAATGGAACGCAAATTGGATGCTGGTGTAAGAATGGAGAAAATAAGGTGATTGCGGGAATAGAACATAGTCAATGGCAAGTTTGGCAAGACCAAGTCTGGCTAAGCAATTTAACTCACGTCGATAACAATACCCATGCATATGCCCGTAGTTCTGCTCGTACCGTCGATTTTAACGGTGCCCTTGCTGGGGATATAGCCAGTGTTCTTTCCAGCACCAGCAATTTTGCCCTTGCTGAAGATCTTGTTACTGCCCTTGACAGTGCCCTTGTCCTTACCCGTGCCCGTATCTTTGTTAGTGCTGGTATTCATATCCGCAATTTTGTAGTCGACTTTCTCCGTTTCTCTGTTGGTAATCTTGTTAATGCCCTTGCTGCTTGGCTTTTTAGCGGTGAAAAACGTATGGGTGAGCTTTTCCGTACCTTCGGCTATGAACTTATCCGTAACATTGCCAATGACCGAAAGTTTGCCCGCCAAAGTGATCTTAAGCTTGCCCGTGACCTTGCCCATACTCGTGTCCATGTCCGTCACCGTGTTCGTGTCCGTGCTCATGACCTTAACCTTGCCTGCGACCTTGCCCGTGTCCGTAACCTTACCTTTAGTTGTAATCTTACCCTTACCCCTATCCGCTCATACTTGCTTTTAATTTGTGTTCTCTGGTGCTGGTTATCAGATATGTATGAAAAAATATCTGGAAAGCCAAGAGTATTGGCATTGGGGAAATTAACTCGTAAATTTTCTGACAATTTAACATCTGACTATATAAAGAAAAGAAATAAAACTTTTAATTTATATGCTTTTTTTGTATTACTTGATGAGCGAAGAGCAGGGCGGATGGTAACGTGGGAGAGCATTCGGATTGTTAAGGAAAAAATTTAACAATAGCAGGTTGATAGTCAATACTTTTCAGATAAGCACTGTTAATACCCCTTGACTTCCAGTGATTTTTGTATTTGGTAGCCATGCATCAATAGTATCCGTGAATTCTTCTTTTCAGAAAGTGGCACGATAGTAGTACTGAAAAATACTTTTGTTAACGAAAGCATTCCACTCTGGGAATTCTTTCTTTATATATCAAATTTATCCATTGACATACTAATCAAGTAAGTGTTTTAACTCACAGATACCCTTCTTAGGAATTGGCAACATCCTAACTATAATTAGACTTTTATCGTTTTCCCAACTTAGGTCAAAAGTTGGTATTTGATCGATTAGAGTTTTGCTACAGGACTACCTCAGTAAAAGAAAAAGAAACCGTTGGAATGGCAGCCAAAAAATCACATAAAGTGGGGCAAGCAAATGCCTAGCACAAACAAACCCTTATTGCGCTTAAGCCAAATGGCACTAAGATAAGCTAGAGTTTTGTTATTTTAAGCCATCTGTAATTAACGGCGCAATTGATTTCTAAGTTATTTGATCAAAAGATAAGCTTTGGGGCGAGGTTTACGAACTCGTGGTTCACTTCTTCCTGGACAATCATCATTCTTTTGTTAATCCATAAACGAAAGGGGGAATTCTATATTTAGTTAACTATAAAACTTGAAGATGTTAAAAAAATCTTTATTTTATTTTTGGATAGTACCCTTTACGTTGTCGATTTCTCAAACACAAGTTACTGCTTTACCAGGGCAAACAACAGACGAGGTAGGTGCTTGGATCAGGGCACATCCGACATTAAATCCTGATGTGGCGGAGCGATTCTTAGTGCAAAAGAGTGATACAGCAGCCCAGCGATTTATTTTTCAAGCATCTGTGTTCCCACCTGGCAAGGTGGAGTTTACCAAGGACCGCAGCATAATTCGCAATGAGCGAATTGCTATGTATGATGCCATTAATGGTATGACATTTGAGCGTCTCCAGGAATCTTTACGAACAATTTATGGCATGGGTATATATCAAGACTTTAATCGCGCTCAACTTGTATATCAGTATCCTAACCAAATTACAATGAATTCAGATCACCTCGCACAAACTCCAGCACGGGAAGCTTTACAAGGAGAGTTGCGGCTAGGCGATCGCTATGCTTACTGGATGGAAGTAGCTCAACCTAGAGAAGGCAAAGCATTTGTCGGTCAAATGACTGTTTTGCTTAGGACTGATTTGAATAAGATGGAAGCGGAATTACGGAATCGATAATGTTGATTGCTAATTTCTCCTCATGACGAATGAGAGATATTCCAAGATCGAACACGAAGATTAAGGGAGATTTACCGAAAAAATGACTACCAGAATATTTCGTACTGATGTTGGAAAATATAAGTTGCTGCGACTGAGATGAGCAGAATCCGCAAAGTACGAGAGAGTTTGACTACCGTCGCTGTATATAATTCACTCTATCTCTAGTGCGATGCTGCACCAACAACACTGAAAATGCCATGGGTAGCTACACCCGATCACGTTCCGAACTGCTCATGCCTCAGGTGCAGCATCATCCCAATAAGGGATGTCCAAAAAATAAATTATACAAGTTCAGGTTGTTGACAGTGAGAGTGTCAATCGTCAGCTGCTAAAGACTGGACTTTTTTTATTTGGAAGTTCCTTACTTCACTTCAGCAGCAGCAAATTTGGCATGCTTACCCTTCTTAATCGCAACAATCACATCATACGTTGTGCAAAGAGATACTGTTGTGTCATCATTCTTACTATATAAGTTAACCACCATTCCGGCTCCACCTGGCTGGATACCAATAGGTGAAAGATCTTTAGCGTACAATTGACGCATCGTTTCACCACTACCGGGTTTACCTTTGACTGCAGTAAGTTGATCGATCTTTTGTTGGGACGCATCACCTGCTGCTACCTTTATTTCTTGGGCCGATGCTCGAGTGAGTGAAGAAGAAATCGCTTTAAATGGAACATCCGAGACTGTGAACATACCAAACAGAGCGACGCTGGTGACCAAAGAAGCGAGTTTCATTTGTGATTCCTGACTTTTTATTATTTCAACTACATAAGAGTATTCCAGTTGATACTGAATTTCATCTGAGACTAATTTGTGAATTATCTGAATTTATCCATTGAAAAAACTTAGTGTTAACTCAGCATTTACTCATAAATTTGGGCATTGCATAATGGTGATTGTAAGTTCACTCATTTTTAATCAGCAAACCCTAATTAAGTCTTACAGGGCTTATAATCAAGGTGTTGCAATCGATTCAGGTATTTTTAGCTTGCACAAAGCTTTGCAATTTTATGATTTATTCTACCCCTCTGCCTTAAATAATCGCCTCTCTTAGCCTTCTGTTATAGTCAAAAATTTTACTTACAAATGACGGGTTACTGAAAAAAGTCTTTGCTCTGTCTCCACGGAGAAGCTACTGAAATCAGGAAAAACCTCAGGATTCATATCAGGAGATATAGACTCGTGTGCGTAATGCATGCGTTTATTCTCTATAAGATAATTTTTCTGTATAGTTCCCTTAGAGATTGACGACAAAAAAGCAGATCAACATTCACGCACAACAGGTTGACTAATAAACAAGCGAAACTTTTACCTCAAAACTCGCGGACATGACTTCCAAAAACTGTTACCCTATGGAAAATTCTCCATAGAAGAGTGATCGCTCTCACCCTAATGATCGTTTTCGGAAAATTTCGTTTATATGAGAGTGATGAAACTTTTCCAAAGATAATTAAAAATCAAGCAAATAACCTTATTACTCACTCTTTAAAGAATGGGCATGGTTTGAACTAATAATCAGATTTCAGCTTTCAGTCTTTTTGTTTATTAATAACAATTAGTGCAGATTTTGCCAATGACCAGAAAAGATACTTTCAGTTGCTATCCCAATTCTTAACAAATCTTCTTTCAGTAGTGGTGGCCAATTCACCCCAGCTTTATGACCCGCGACAAACAGTTGTTGGGCTTTTATACTTAACTGGTACAAAGCGTAAGCCAATTCTCGTTCTATAGTAGTAGCATCTTTAAGACCTTCAAACACCACTTTCAAAGCTAATAAAATTGAGGTGATTTGACCTGGGACTGGTGGAGTTGCCTGCTGTAGACGCACTAACAGGGCATCTGGATTGTCCTCGGTGATGATTGTTTGGTCAATAAGGAATTTGCGAGCAGTTTCGTAATTCATTGAAATGTATCATAATATAGTTCGGTTAAGTAGTGATCAGTGTAAGCATTCAGTTATTAGCACTTTCATTGGTCAGAGAAGGAACGTGCATTGTATAACCCTTCACACATACCACCTAACCCTTATAAATAATGCACGGCACGTCTAGCTTGAAATTACGGGCTGAATGCTTACGTTCTCGTTCATATTGCCAAAGAAATCCTCACTCCTCAAATCATTTGATTTGATTTTAAGGTGACTACAAATAAGCAAATAGGATGAGTACATCTGAGAAGAGCAATGAATTATATCATGTGCGGTAAATTAACCTTAATCCTGTCTGAACCTCACCCCGTCCTTGCTTGGCTTTTTCTCACCTCCCTGAAAGCGGGGAGAGGTTGGGCTGAGTTTTTTATTCTGGGTAATTTGACGGACATCATCTTATATTAGAAATCAGGTGAGATGGTATTAATATCCTACCCGCATGTGGTTTGGAGACGTCAAGCCCAGCTTTTCTATGGTGGGTTGATAGAATGACTTGTACAAAGAGCAAACATGATATCAAACTTCTGGTTCTATACCAGCTGCTCGTAGTTGTGCGATAAGTTTATCAGCACGTTGCCGTTCTTGCTCAGCACGTTGCCGTTCTTGCTCGGCTAATTCAGAACCCCAGAGGAGCATCTGTCCTTGTTCATCCCACCACCGTAACCAGTATCCTGTTCGGTTTTCACGAGTTCCTTGCCAAAAGCCGAGGGAGAGATTCATTTCCGCTATCCAGTAGCGGTTGTTTTCCTCAGGTGCTTGCAATAAATACTGTCCGGCGTTATCCAATCGATAAACTTCGAGATTACCTGTATCAGGTTCAAAGATGACGTAGTTGGGTACTTTTAAAATACGCTCATAGTAAAACCATTTTCCCGGTGGATAGGTTGGTTTGATAGAGTACTCCGTACCATCAGTATCGGAAATAAATTCCATCACAATCACTGGCAGATCTCCCTGTAATTGTGGCGTATAACTACGTTTCACCTCTTCTCGTGTAACGCGGATATTAGGTACATATGCCCAATCGGGAGCTTTAACAACAATTTTGCCGTTCATAGTGGCGCAGATGCCGTAATTTGTGGGAGTCAAGGTATTTTCGGGTAATCTACCTGTGACTTCCAGACTTTCAGTTAAAGCGGCGGCAAGAGGAGGTTGGTTAATATTATCCACTGGTGCATCTGGTAGTACATAATCATCAGGTAATTTTTCCCAAGTTATTTGGTAATCTCGAGTCGCAGTAGCAATCATAATCAGGTTTCCTTTCAATTTTTAAAAAGGTGGATTTTCACCTTCACTTAAGTCAGTGCTTTCAGGAGAAAGGAGAGGAGTTAGAGGAGTAGATTCCTCGTCTGCTTCTAAATCACTTTCTTCCAGAGTTTGATGCGGTATTGCTGCAATAATGGCATCAATCACCTTTGACACGGGTAAAATCTCGATATCAAGGTTAGGATATTTTTGCCCCTTAGGGACGATCGCTCGTTTAAATCCCAGTTTTGCGGCTTCTTTCAACCGCAATTCCATTTGTGAAACTGAACGGACTTGTCCCCCCAACCCAACTTCTCCAATCAAGACGGTGCCAGGATCAACAATCCGATCGCGGAAACTGGCAACAATGGCGATCGCGATGCCCAAATCCACTGCTGGTTCATCTACACTCAACCCACCTGCAGAAGCGACGTAAGAATCTAATTTTGACATGGGAATACCTACCCTTTTTTCTAAAACTGCCAGTATTTGCACGAGGCGGTTGTAGTCTACACCTGTCGTTGAACGACGCGGTGAGGTATAACTGGTAGGACTCACCAAAGCCTGCAACTCGACAACAATCGGACGAGTTCCTTCGCAAGCTACGACAATGGCAGTACCGGGGGCTGGCTCATCACGGTTACCTAAAAATAACTCGGAGGGGTTGGGGACTTCTCGTAGTCCATTATCCACCATTTCAAAAATACCGATTTCGTGAGTGGCTCCGAAACGGTTTTTGACTGTCCGTAATAAT
Source organism: Rhizonema sp. PD37 (assembly GCA_029379215.1). Taxonomy (GTDB): domain Bacteria; phylum Cyanobacteriota; class Cyanobacteriia; order Cyanobacteriales; family Nostocaceae; genus Rhizonema. Next base: position 7,478 of record JAQYWO010000012.1, on the reverse strand, counting down.
CGATGGGAGGCAAAGCGATCGCCTTCAAAATACAATACTGTATCTACTAAATGTTCCAACACTTTTGGTCCAGCAATTGCGCCTTCTTTGGTGACGTGTCCCACAATTAACATGGTGATATCCTCGTGCTTCGCCACCTTCATTAAAGCTGCCGTGCATTCCCTTACCTGTGCCACCGAACCCGGAGCAGACGTGAGGGCAGGAAAGAATACTGTTTGAATACTGTCAATCACTGCAACATTCGGTTTCAATGAGTCAATTTCCCGTAGAATTTCTTCTAAATCTGTCTCGGGTAATACATATAAATCAGCCCCTTGAGTTTCCGATGTTTGGGCAAGTAGTGTTTCTTTTACTACTTCAACACTCTCATTTTCTACGACTTCCACTCGTTTCGCCACACCCAAGCGAGAAGCTCTCAACTTAACCTGTTGTCCTGATTCTTCTCCAGAAATATAAAGGATCCGGTATCTCTGCGCCAACTCATTTGATACTTGCAATAATAAAGTAGATTTGCCGATACCCGGATCGCCGCCAATCAGCACCATAGAACCCGGTACGACTCCACCGCCCAGTACGCGATCCAGTTCGCCATAGCCAGAAGCCCACCGAGTCACCTGGCGATCGCTAATTTGGTCAAAAGTTAGAGAGGCACGAGCCTTGGCTGGTTTACTTGGAGCTTTGCCGTTAGCTTGCTGGGCGTGCCAACTACCCACGCCTCGAGATGGTACATCTGTAGATGATTGGATGGCAAGCTGTTCTTCTAGAGAATTGTAGGTGCCGCAAGCTGGACACTTACCGAACCATTGAGGAGATTCGGCTCCACATTCGTTACAAACGTAAGAGGTTTTTGGCTTTGCCATTCTTAATCTTATTAATTAATCTTAATTTTTACTTAATTCTTCAAATAAACCGAAATCCAATCATGACAGTAGATGTATGTTTTTCCCAATAAATTTGTGGAATGATATCTTAATAATATGGTAGTAAAAGTTAATCAGGAAAAATTTCAGTTAAGGAGCGTTGATAAAATTGGAAAGCCATAAAGAAAAAATTCTGGTGGTAGACGATGAAGCCAGCATTCGTCGAATTTTGGAAACGCGCCTTTCCATGATTGGCTATGATGTCGTGACGGCTGGCGATGGAGAGGAAGCTTTGGATACTTTTCGCAAAGCTGAGCCTGATTTAGTCGTTTTAGATGTGATGATGCCAAAGCTAGACGGCTATGGCGTGTGTCAGGAGTTACGAAAGGAATCAGATGTCCCTATTATTATGTTAACAGCCTTAGGGGACGTTGCTGATCGCATTACTGGTCTGGAATTGGGTGCTGATGATTACGTAGTTAAACCATTTTCCCCTAAAGAGTTGGAAGCTCGTATTCGTTCAGTACTGCGACGAGTAGACAAAACTGGCGCTTCTGGTATTCCCAGTTCGGGAGTCATACACGTCAGCAGCATTAAAATTGATACAAACAAGCGGCAAGTATACAAGGGTGACGAACGTATTCGGCTAACAGGTATGGAGTTTAGCTTGCTGGAGTTGCTTGTCAGCCGTTCTGGAGAAGCTTTTTCCCGTTCGGAAATTTTGCAAGAAGTGTGGGGCTACACACCTGAACGCCATGTAGATACCCGTGTCGTAGATGTACATATATCTCGTCTGCGAGCAAAGTTGGAGGACGATCCCAGTAACCCGGAATTGATTCTGACTGCAAGAGGGACAGGATATTTATTTCAACGGATTATTGAACCAGGAGAGGAGTGAGTAGGGGCGGGTTTAATTCAGGTGCGTATATTTCACTCCTCACTCTTCTCTTCCCAAACCCGCCCGTATACGAGGGAGGAGTGAATTCATAACTCCTCAGTGTTCTAAAATGTATGGCTAAAACTGATACAAATCGAGTTGTACGGCGTCTACCACTCTTTGTTGGCACTTTGGGAGCAATCCTTTTATTGATAAATCGGTTGCTCACACCAGCGATAACTGACTCCCAAGCACGTGGGGATGCATTGGGTGTGATTTTGAGTGCAGTATTAATTTTGACAGGTTTAATCTGGCAGCAAGTACAGCCACGATTGCCTGATGCTGTACAACTAACAGGAGTTGAAGGTTTCGTGCTTGCCCCTGACTTGCCAGAAGGCATAAAAATTGAACTAGCTTGGGCATCGCATTTATTATTAACGAATACAGTTACGCGATCACTTGTCGTATTTTATTTAGGTAAAGTTTTGTTACGTCGCGGAATTTTAGGTGCTAAATCAGAAGTTGTCCCCGGAGCGATTTTAAACCGGGTCCTGGAAAAACAAAAGCCGATTTATTTAGTTGACTTAAAAGTATATCCAGGACGAATCGAATTTGATTATTTGCCAGATAACACTCAAGGAGTAATTTGTCAACCAATTGGCAAACAAGGTGTCCTAATTTTAGGAGCAAATGCTCCACGAAGTTATACAAAACAAGATGAAAATTGGATTGCAGGAATTGCAGATAAATTAGCTGTTACTTTAAATGAGGGAGTGGGAAATAGGGAGTAGGAGAAGAATAAAATCTAATGGATACAAATTATTTGCAAATTGTTTATTGGGTCGTGATTGCCGTCATGATTGTGGGAATTGTTGGCGCGGTGGTTCCGGCTATTCCTGGAGCGAGTTTAATTTTACTTGCGATTATTGTTTGGGGTTTTGTCAGTGGCTCTTTTCTTTCCATAAAAATTCCACTGATTGTGACAATTGTCGTTTTAGTTCTAGGTATAGGAATTGATTTTTTAGCGGGCTATTTGGGAGCAAAAAAAGCAGGTGCTAGTAAGTGGGGACAAATTGGATCAGTTGTGGGTTTGCTGCTGGGATTTTTTGGTTTACTGCCGACTTTACCATTTGGCGGTCCATTGTTAGGAATTTTACTAGGACCTCTTTTGGGAGCTATTGTTGGTGAATTTCTTCATCAGAGAAATTTTCAAGTGGCTGTGAAGGCAGGGATTGGAATTGTTGCAGGTACACTGATTGGGAATTTGATTCAGGGGTTGTTAGCGATCGCAGCCGTTGCAGTTTTCCTAGCAACAACTTGGCCGCAAGTGTATAGTAGTTAAAATTTATATCTGATAGCAGCTATTGCGTAAAATTGAGGTGGAGCCGATTGACGCTGGCTCTTTGAAAAATGCCCGCTTTGTCGAACCAGCAATGATGCTGCTCGTACAACTTGCTAATAGCCAGAAAATGGGTGGGGAGATTGGCTTCAAGTTGCTCCAACGTTGAAGCTGAGAATACATTACTCCCTTACCGGTGTAAAATTACCTATCTTCTTCATCTTCAAACTTGGCGCACAAGAGCGTCTTCTCTGCGAGACGTTGCGCGTACCCCTCCCTTGGAAGCAAGCTACGTCGTTAGACGTGGCGTCAGCCAAGGCGGTTTTTTCATCAGTATTATTCTGGCGGGAACAGAGTAAGACATTCGTTCTTCAAACGCCAGTCACCTACGGCGGGAAACCTCTAAAGATCGCTGGCTCACCAACCTACGTATTTAGGCTATCCTTTGCAGTATTGGACTATGAAAAGCTTACATATCACCACAACTAGTTAGGAGAATGAAGCAGTTGAGTAACTTAGATAAAGTTTTAGAAGCGGCAATGGAGCTTCCTTTAGAGCAGCAAGAAATGCTGGTACAAATTCTCGAAAACCGAATTATTGAAAGTCGGCGAGATGAAATTGCATCAGATGCAGCAGTTTCCATTGCTGAATTTACTGCAGGTAGGTTCAAAGTCCAGACTGCTAGTGAAGCAATTCAAGAATTACGGGAATATCTCAATAACCCAAGTGCATCTGATGTATAAGTTAGTTATTACTAGCAAATTTAAAAGAGCTTTCCGGAAATTTGCTCGTCATAATGCTGACTTACAAACCAGAATAGAAGAAACTATTGCGGCTATGGAGAATGACATATTTGCAAACAACTTAGGCACTCACAAGCTGGAGGGAAAGTTATCAGGCTTGCTTTCATGCTCTTGTGGATACGATTGTCGCATTGTTTTCTCACTAAAAACTAATGACGAGAGTGGGGAACAAGTTGTTCTTTTATTAGACATTGGTACTCATGACTATGTTTATTAGCTCATGGTAGTACCAGTATGTTGAGTTAAAAAGCGGTGAGGCATTTCCCACTCTACGTCTCTTATTTCAGAAATGAAATAGGACTGCTAGATTGTAAGAGGCTCAATTGTTCTCCAAAGCTTTTTTAGCTTCAGTGGCGACTGCTTCTACTTGATCGTTTGCAAGATTTTCTAATGTGGATTTAGCATCTGTAGTGCCTAAACGACTCAAAGCTTGTACCAGTCTATAGCGGAGTTGCCAATCTGGGTGTGTCGCATAGGAGGTTAACAGGGGAACTGCTTGTACATCGCCTAAATCACCAAGAGAACTAATAGCAGCAGTTTGGACTAACTCATTGTCAGAGGAAAGAGCCTCTTTGAGTAATTCAAAAGCTCGTGGTTCGCCCATCTCTCCCAATGCGGCGATGATGCTAAATCTGACAATCCACTCGTTGGTTGTTTGGTAAAGCTCTTGTAAATCGTCAAAAGCTTCTCCTAGCTTTAATGCGCCCAAACAGTCTGCGGCTGCTGCTTGCACATCAGGTTCGGGATCGTTACGCAAGCGATCGCGCAAGATCTTCAACGACAAGTCTAAATCTTGCCCGCCAAGAGTATCTATTTGACTGATGGCTGAGTATCGGACACGGGTATTGCTGTCTGTAATAGCACTTTGAATCAATTCAAAACCGACAACTGGTTCCAATTCACGGATTTGATTAACTGCACGCAAGCGATCGCCCAGATCCTCTGAACTGAGCAATTGCTTTACAGATTCAGGAGTAATGCTCATTTAGTTATCTCTCTATTTTAAGGTATTTTGTTAATTATTGATTGTTCTACCAAACCGTTAGCCATTAACAACGACTAATCTTGACTTGCTGCCATTGCCCGAATAACGTCACTACGGGTAAGGATACCAATAACTTGACTCTCGCTGTCAAGCACTGGCAAGCGATGGATTTTGCGCTCGTGCATGAGCTTGGCAGCTTCTGTTACCGTTTTCTCTAGGGAAATAGTAATGGGGTTTTTGCTCATAACTTCCCCAACTGTTTGCCCAAGTGCTTTATGGAGATCACGTTCGTAAGTGGCAGGATTTTTTAAATAGATGACACTATCAAGAAACGTGATATAAGCCGGAGGTGTCACACCTGTTTCTTGCCACATTAAGTCAGTTTCTGAGATAATGCCCACTAGTTGACCAGAGTCATCCACAACAGGTAGCCCGCTGAAGTGTCGTTCTGCCAGAATTTTAATAGCTTCATTCAAAGGAGTTTCCGTCCGTACCACAATCGGGTTACGGCTCATCACGTCGGCAACAGTTTTAGGCATTTGTATTTGCTGATACCCTTTATCAACCTTTCTGAAATTATTTTAATGCGTAACGGTTGCCTTAGTGGTTTTTGACTTGTGAAACTGGGACGGAGAAACGTAGTGCAACAGTGGCTTCGCTTAAGCGTACGTGAGAAAATAGAGTGAAACACCAAGCCAACATCCATGCCCAGGAAGATTCGAGAGTTGAAAGCTCAGATTGCACATGAAGGATTTGTTTACTTGCCCAAGCGCGGAAGGGTAGCCATGAGCGTTGGCGGCACCCTCTACTAGGAAAAACACTGACAATCTCAGGTAAGGATGGAGATGATGTGCCAATCTACCTAGAAAAATAACTATACGCGTTACTGACTGCACTAGAAGAGTTAAGGAAGGACGAGGATTTATGAATCGATACAGTATGATTGTTGAATGGTCTGATGAAGATCAGCTTTTCCTAGTTACGATCCCAGAGTTTGCCGATCTTGTTGTCATGCCTTGCACTTGTGGAAAAAACCGTTCCGAAGCAATTCATCATGGTGAAGAAGTGATTGAAATGTACTTGGAAGCTTGGCTTGCGGAAGGTGTTGCCATCCCCGAACCTAAGACGCTACAAGTTGCCTAATGAGCCGGAAAAGTTTCGCAAAATACTTGTAACAAATCGATGCAATTAGCGATCGCCCCTAAGTGCGCAATTTCATAGCCGTGAGTGTTTTGTGTAGGAAAAGCTAGACAAGCAGCACGTCCGACATGACCAAATTTCATTGCAATAGAAGCATCACTGCCAAAACCACTTAAGATTGCTAACTGCACTGGTATATCGAGTTGCTTGGCACTTCGGCATAATTGCTCATTCAGTGTTTCATCGTAAATTCCATAGCCATCTTGAGAAAGTATGACAGGACTTTTGCCATCCTTAATCGGATATTCTGATGAGAGCGGACAAATTTCTAGAGCGATCAAAGCTTCTAAGTGCTGACGTTGAGTGAAGAAAAGCGCTCCAATTGCTCCTACTTCTTCTTTTGCTGATGCAACTAAATAAACATTGACTGCTGGCTTCTTGAGTTTTTCGGCTAAAGCGAGGAGAATGGCAACAGAAGCTTTGTTATCTAAAGTGTAACTCGCAATATGATCCTTCAACCGGATGGGATGCTTGCGATGCTTACCAACTACTACTCTGGTTCCTGCTCGAATACCAGCTGCTTCTAATTCAGCAGTCGTGCATTTTGTCTCAATCCAAGTCTTTTCCCACTTGACAGGAGCTTTTTCCTGCTGTTCTTTTTGGGGTGATTCGTGGGAGACGTGGCGAGAACCAAAGCTGAGAATACCACTAATGGTTTCGTTGTCTCCTAGTAAATCTACAACTCCTTCTCCATAAACCCACGGAAACGCACCACCCAATTTGCGGACTTCAACTCTACCTTCATTACCTATTGTCTTGACAATTGCGCCAATTTCGTCTTTATGGGCAGTGATTGCTATAGAACGGCTAGAATCTAATCCTGGTATTTTAGCAATAATGTTATCCGCGAGATCACGCCAAACCTCCACTCCCAATGTTGCAAATCGCTGCATGAGGTATCGGTTAATCTCTGCTTCTGCACCACTAGGAGAATGATGCATCACTAATTCTTCAATAGTCTTAAATAAGTCTCCGTAATCCCACATTTATCTCAAAACATTATTCAACAAGCATGAGTTTAACTCTAACCGATAGAAGTCCCACGTTGTACTGCAAAGAGGGCACTCAGCGTTGGGATGAATAACAGAACAAATACCAATCAATCGTCCCACGATCAATGTCTGGCATAGTAATCGCAAGAACAGGGGACAGATGAGTAGAGCTTGAACGACATTGAGCCGAGATCTAGCATAAAACTTGTATTGCAGCCCTCAAAAGGCTTGGTTTTGCGTTAAAAATCACAGCTTTTTGAATTCAATTTAGCAAATTTTAAAGTCCTGACACGACAAGGCTTTTCAGACCAACAGTGTTGTTTTTTCCATATATCTCGGTTTCATGCCAACTAGATACCGTACCACATTTATTGACAATTCATTTGAGGAAATTTAAGTATTTTTACTACAACCGTATTTTA